>JAQWIX010000192.1 GCA_029248675.1 Pseudomonadales bacterium
ACGACAAAGACGAAAGAAGCAAGCCGATGACAACGCTAACAGCTCAGCAACATGCTGAGGAAATGACCGACTATGTAGCTGCTGGCATCGATCGTGCCAACAGTTTGGGCAACCGCGGGCCACTGAAACGTGGGGCCGACGGAAAGTTAACCCCAGATATCCTTGCAGCCTACGAGCGCACGGGCTTTTATATTTTTGAACAAGTAATCGATGAGCAAGAGCTAACCCTGTTACGGGATGAAGTCGATACCTTGATCGATCGGGCCCCCGTCGACAATTACGCGACAACGGACCGAAAAGGTCGGCCTGCGTTCGGTCAAGAATTTGCTCGACCCGTTTATACCTTAGTGCGCCCGCTGGCCGACCCGTGGGGCGGCACCGATGCGCTAAATGGCCGGCACCCGACGAAAATGCAGCAACCCTCTACGGAAAATCAACCTGCAGACCGGGTGGTTTTCCTTATGTTTGGCATGTGCCAGACCATGTCGTCAGGACTGCGTTTATACGGCCACCACGACCTGCTCGCAGTAGCCGCCTCCATCAATGGCGACGACTTTGTTCCCTATAACGACGCTACCTTTATAAAACAACCGGGACGCGGCGGCTCAGTGTCTTGGCATCAAGACGGCGTCACCCACTGGGACAACCCTGACTGGGACCCGGGCATTCACGGGTTCAACTTTCAGGTACAACTTTACGACACCTCTGCGCGCAGTTGCCTGTGGGTGGCCCCTGGCTCACACAAAGCAGGAAAAATCGACATCAAGGCATTGGTAGATGCCAATGGCGGTTCGGACAAACTGCCAGACGCGGTGCCCCTGCACTGCCGGGCCGGCGATGTGACCATCGTTAACCGTCAGGCATTGCACGGGTCCTTTGCCAACACGTCCCCAGATCTTAGGATCTCTTTGACCTTTGGCTTCCACCGCCGAAGCTCGGTTCTTGGCGCCGCCGGCGCCTTGAGCGAATCCGAAGCCGTCGTCTACGACGAAGAGCGAATTCTTAAGCGCTCTGAAGTGGTCGGCGTAGCCATCGACGCCAGGGCTAACTTCTACCCAGAGCAACCAAGGTACAGCTACCAGCCATTAGCAGGTCGAGAGGACTCCCTGCGCTTTAACGACGACAACTGGCAGCGCATCATTAAAGATTACAATCTCAACGACCTTTCGATTTAAATTCCCGGGACGAAAAAAAACCGCCGTGGCGTAAACCCATCGGCGGCTTTTCTTACCTAGTCACAACCAAGGTTCCTTGACTAAAAACAAGGCCCCTTGATTGAACTCAAGTTTTCGGCTTCAGTTATCCCTTAGCCATATTGATGATTTTCTGCTGAGTAAACTCTTGCAGACCTTCCTGCCCCAGTTCATTACCCAGACCGGACATCTTGGCACCACCAAAGGGAATGGTGGGATCCAACTCGGCGTGCTTGTTGATCCAGACGGTGCCGGTATCCATTTGCTCTGCCAGAGCGTAGGCTCGCTCCGGATTCGCAGACCATACCGAACCACCCAGACCCCAAGCAGAGGCGTTTGCTCGCTCAATCGCTTCGCTTTCGTCAGCAAAACTCATCACAGGTAAAACCGGCCCAAACTGCTCTTCGTCGACAAGACGAGACCCTTCTTTGATGTCTCGAACGATGGTGGGACGAATAAAATAACCGGGCTTGTCCGGGAACTCGCCACCGGCAATCACATTGCCCTCTTTTTTCGCGTCCTCAATCAGCGCCTTAACTTTGTCGTACTGCATTTTGTTATTCAGAGGCCCAAGCTTGGTGCCTTGCTCTAATCCGTCACCGATGATGGTGTCGTTGGCGATGCTCGCAAGTTCATCGCAAACCTCATCGTAAATGTTCTCGTGCACGTATAGGCGCTTCATCGCGATGCAAACCTGACCGCTATTTTGGAAGGCGCTATCGAACAGCTTCTGCGCCGCCTCTTTCGGATTAACATCGTCCAGTACGATTCCGGCATCGTTTCCGCCCAACTCCAAGGTAATACGCTTGAGCAATCCGGCAGCCCCAGCCATAACCTTGGCACCGGTTTCCGTTGATCCCGTGAAAGAGATCTTGCGCACATCAGGATGTGCGGTCATGGGCGCACCCAAGTCATTGGCGTCGGTAATGAAGTTAATAACCCCAGCTGGCGCAACGTCTTGGATCAGCTCAGCGATCCGCAGCGTGCTCAGCGGCGTGGTAGGAGCCGGCTTAATGACTAGCGTGTTACCGGCAATCAGCGCTGGCGGCAATTTAAAGGCCATCAAAATCAGCGGGAAGTTCCAAGGCACGATGGCGCCCACCACACCTAGGGGATTGCGGTGCACTTCGACTCGACGACCTTCGCTGTCTTCCAGCACTTCTACTGGCAAATCCAAAGACGTGAAGTAGCGGCAGAAGGCGGCCATACCGTAAACCTCGGTAGTTGCATCCTCTAACGGCTTGCCCTGCTCCTTGGTCAGCAACTGGGCCAGCTCTGCCGCGTTGGCCTCGACCACATCGGCGATCTTCAGCACGACGGCTTTGCGTTCGTCGATGGCTGTCTTTGACCACGTAGGAAACGCCGCCTTAGCCGCAGCTACCGCCGCGTTAAGTTGGCTTTCCGACGCTCGCGGACAGTCTGCCAATTTTTCTTCTGTCGCAGGATTAACCACATCCATGGTTAGATCCCCGTCTACCATTTCGCCATTGATCAATAATTTGTACGCACTCATATTCCGCTCCCTCGTTTTATTCAACTCTTCTTCAAGCTTCGTCTTAGCTCATGAGACCCCTTGGCCCCGGACTTGAGCATGAACCGTCTACTTCGGCTCACGCGACCGTTCAGCTGCTTCCGATTCCACATCCTGCTCGACAATACGATTTTCCTCAACCAGCTTATCCTGACTTAACTTGTCTTTCAGACTCATCAGATAAGCAGCCGCGCTTAGTATTAGCACAGCACCAGCCTCGGCGATCAGGGTCAGCGCTTGCATATCCTTGCTCTGCATAATGATCAAACGGCACAGAGCCGTGATGGCGATGATGATAGGCAGGGTCACCGGAATTCGGTTAGTAGAGTAAAACGCGCCGATCATGCCAATGATCTCCACGTAGATGAACAGCAAAAACAGATCCGCAAGGGTGATTTGGCCTGCCTCAAACATCCCGAAGATGTATTGAGCACTGGCGATAACCGACAGCAAACCGATGATGGCTAACAGTATTTTTTCCGACGCGATGGTCGTCCAGTGCAGCCGCCTGTTGAGACGGTTGCGTTCAAAAATTCGGTCTAACAACTCCTTCATGCCCAGCCCTCTTTTTGTTGTTCGCATGTGCCCGGGCGCAAAACGCTTCGGGCGTAATCAGTTGACGGCTCGATCCGAGCCCTCCCAGAACGGTGCCCGCAGCTCGCGCTTAAGCACCTTACCTGGACCGGACTTAGGTAAGGGATCGGACTGAATGTCGATACCCTTGGGCACCTTATAACCGCCAATATGTTCCCGGCAAAACCCAATTAATTCTGACGGATCAAGGGTGGGTGCGTCCGGCCGTGGCACTACGACCGCATGAACCGCTTCTCCCCACTTATCGTCTGGCACACCAAACACCGCCGCCTCAAGCACTCCGGGGTGGCGGTACAAGACATCCTCCACCTCGGTGGAATATACGTTTTCACCGCCACTTACGATCATGTCCTTGGATCGGTCCACCAAGAACAAATAACCGTCCTCGTTCAGATAGCCCACGTCACCGGTCAGATAGCCCCCGTACTTCAACACCGAGGCAGTCTGCTCTGGCTTGTTCCAGTAACCCTTCATGATGTTGGTACCCGTAACCAATACTTCACCCACCTGGCCTGTCGGCAACTCATTACCCTCAGAGTCCCGCACGGTGATGTTGCAGCCCACTACCGCACGACCACAGCTGCGGGCTAGCGGATCGTCCATCAATGCCTCTTCATGCCCCAGCAGCGTCGCCAAGGGTGATGTTTCAGTAGCACCGTATACTTCTACTAACTGGGCAGATGGGAAGGCGGTACTGGTGCGACGAATCACCTCGGTGGCGATGGGTGATCCGCCATGGGCCAGAAGCTTGAGACTACTGATGTCCCGGGGACGCGCGTGTTGTTCCTCAGCGATAGCCGCGAGCATCGAGGGCACACCTAATGACAGGTTAATCCGGTGCTCTTGAATCAAATCCAAAACCGCTGCGGGATCGAAGGTTCCCAAGGGTACCTGCAACGCCCCCTGCCAAATGGCAGCCAAAATGCCGTTTGATCCAGCGGCGTGAAACATAGGCGCCATGACCAAGGTACGATCCTCAGGGGACTGGGGAACCGAGGCTAACCAGTTCAGAGCGTTGGAAATAAGATTCCGATGCGTCAGCATCACACCCTTACTAGCCCCGGTAGTACCTCCGGTATAAAAAAGTCCCGCTAAGTCTGTCTCGGCAATATGCTTGCCCAAAGCGGCGGGCTGGGCGCCGGCCAGCATTTCCTCGTAGCGACCGGGGATGCCAATAACGTGGTCGACGACCTCTGCAAGGCCCTCTACATCGTCTCGATCCGTGATGAGGATTTTGGCTCCTGAATCTTTCAGGGCATAAATCAGTTCCGGCATGGCGTGCCGTGTGTTCAAGGGCACTATGACAAACCCGCCACTTGGAACGCCCACGTAGGCCTCGAAATACTCAATGCAATTGTTGGCCAGAATAGCCACCCGATCGCCGTCCTTGGCTCCCAATCCGCGCAGGGCTCCCACCAAACGCTCACAGCGCTGGGCGAAGTCTGTAAAGGTCACCTGCCGCGAACCGTCTGCAAAAGCGACTTCATGAGGTCGAATTTGCAAGGCCCGCTTCAAGGGATCAATTAACGTATGCATCAGGTCCTCCTCTCCAAAGTATCAAAGCTAATGCATTTTAGACGCATCAACCATAGGATCTTGGCTACCCCAATGAGAGGCACCCGTTCTAATTGCCGGTGCTCGGTGTCATCTGGATCCCAAACTCTGCCAGCACTTCGTCGTTGTGTTCGCCCAAGTTCGGTGGGCGTTGGTACAGCGAAGTGGGGGTCTCGGTAAACTTGATGGGATTCGCCGCTAAGGTGATGTCTGGGTTGTCACCGGCAGGACTGCAGGTTTCCAGCATTTGCCGGGCACGAACATGAGGATCTTGGTAGATATCTTCCATGGTCTGAACCGGGCCGACGGGTAGTGCCCCATCCAGTTTCGCCATAATCTCCGCCCGGGTCAGACTCGATGTCCAAGCGCAAATCTGCTCTTCCACCCAGTCCACATTCGCCAATCGTGCTTCGTTAGAAAAACTCCGCTCATCGTCCATTAAGTCCGGACGTTCCATAGCGGCACAAAGCAAATCCCAATGCCGGGGCTGGCCAACTGCGATGGCCATGCGCCCGTCAAGAGTGGGGAACAGATCAAATGGATACAGCGTCATAGCTCGCTGGAGCCCGGCGGGATTCGGTTTACCCGTGAACCCGTACTGGGCTACTGCACTTTTTTGAAAAGCCATCATGGCGTCATACATACCCACATCCAAAAACTGGCCCGTCCCCGAAGCTTTCGCACTGTGGATGGCAGAAACCACCCCAAGCGCCATCAGCGTGCCCGGGAAAACATCGGCAATGGCCGGAGTCACCAAACCATCATTGGCGTGCACCAGACCGCCGAAACTTTGGGCAGCCGCATCCAAGCTCGGCCAATGGGCATAGGGACTTTCACCAGTCCGCGGATCGCCAAAGCCGCGCACGCAGGCGTAAACAAGCTTTGGATTCCGGGCGGCCAGCACCTCGTACCCAACCCCAAGGCGATCCATGACACCGGCCCGCAGGTTTTCCAGCACCGCATCGGCTTGGTCACAGAGCTGGAGAAAAATCTCTTTATCTGAGTCATTTTTAAGGTCCAAGCAGACGCTGCGCTTATTACGATTCACTGCAGCAAAGGGCGCGCCAAAATCTGTTCCCGCATCCTTATCCTCGTGAGGACGGGCATGATCAGGTAAAAAAGGCGGAATGTTTCGATAGCCGTCTCCCTGAGGCGACTCGATCTTGATCACGCGGGCACCCATGTCTGCCAGCAATCCAGCCCCGAATGGTCCGGCCAAGGCGCGGGTACAATCGATAATCGTAAGGTCTTGCAGAGGACCTTGGCGTTCTTGAGCCATAGCGCAATCTCGTCTTTAAAAAAATAGTAGAAGGCTTACAAACTTTGCGGTCAAGTGAGCTCTTGCGGTTTTTGCTGATTACCTGGCACCCCAAGTTATGCGGTCATACTAGGAACCGTTTGCGTCACACGGAATCCTTTCGCAAACTGCACGCACTATTTTGGGGAGAGATTTAGATGGAAGGACACGCCTACGACGACATTCTTCACGGCAACGGTTACCACCTGCTGCGAGGAGTGATTTCACCTGATGAAGCGGACACAGTCCGAAGCCTTGCATTGTCGAAACTGGATGAGGGCATTGATCAAAACGGTCAAATCGCCATTCGCAAGACTCTGCATTGGGGATCCATCATCCACAACATGGTCACCAATCCTAGGCTGTTGAGCTTAGCTCACCGCTTGCTTGGGGAAGACGCGACCCTTGGCGCCGTTACCGCGCGAATTCTGCCTCCCAACTGCCCACTGGGTGGCTTGCACATCGACTACCCCTACTGGGCAATGAACCCCGGCCTACCCGTGGATCCAGCATTGATGATGCAGGTGATCTGGATGATGGAACCTTTCACCGAGCAGAACGGCGGCACTTGGGTGGCACCGGGTAGCCAGCTTTGGACCGGGGCGCCGGAACGTGAACGCTTTGAGGCAAACGCCATTCAAGCCACGGGTAATGCCGGCGACGCCGTGGTCAGTCACGGTCTGCTTTGGCATCGCACCGCCATCAACCACTCGGATAAACCTAGGGTGGCCATTTTGATCAACTACACCCAACTAGCGGTAAGGCCACTAACCAACCTCGGCCCCTTCGACGATGATTTTGTCGATGGCGCATCGGAGCCTCTCAAGACGCTATTGGCTTTGGATCTAGAAAGAGCCTTGGCTAAGCGGGTCAAAACCCACGCCCAGCAAACCTAAAATCGAGCAAGGTCACCCACCGGCGAACGACATCTAGGCGCGACTCATCACACTTTCGCAGGCTGTCACACGCTTGCTTTCCAACCCCCCATCCTCAGGCGACCAGACTTGACGTTAACGTAAAGGTAAATAAAATCACCACCATGTTATCGAACTACTCCATCAGCGACCTCTCCAGTGAATTTGGGGTGACGCCTCGCACCTTGCGCTTCTACGAGGAAAAAGGACTGCTGCAACCGAGCAGAAACGGTCAAAGTCGACGCTATTCTCAAGCCGACAGAGCTCGGCTGACTTTGATTCTGCGAGGCAAAGTACTGGGCCTGTCTCTGGACGAGAGCGCCGAGCTAATCGGCATGTATGACCCTAGCTCCAACAATAAGGAACAGATCCTTCGTCTGATCGAGAAAATCCAAGCGCGCCGGGAGCAGCTATTGACACAAAAAACCGAACTGGAACACCTGATTCAGGACCTAGACGCATGGGAGCAGCGAAGCCGCGACAGCATCACCATGTCCAAGGGCAAAAAGTCTAAGGAGCAACGCTCATGAACACACTACAAAGTCAGATCAATCCAAGGTCCCAAGCCTTTGCTGACAACACCGGACACATGCAGTCTCTTGTGGATGACTTGGAAGCACTGGTTGCTCACATCAAACAGGGCGGTGGCGAACGCTATCAGGCACGCCACCAAGCCCGCGGGAAACTGCTACCCCGGGATCGCGTGAACTTACTGATCGATCCCGGTTCACCCTTTCTGGAATTCTCTCAATTAGCCGCCCATAACATGTATGGCAAGGACGACGTTCCGGCCGCGGGAATCATTACCGGCATCGGTCGGGTTAAGGGTATTGAATGCGTTATTGTCGCCAACGATGCAACGGTCAAAGGTGGGACTTACTACCCGGTCAGCGTCAAGAAACACCTTCGTGCCCAAGACATAGCCCGAGAAAATCACCTCCCCTGCATCTACTTGGTGGATTCCGGCGGAGCTAATCTACCCAATCAAGATGAAGTTTTTCCCGACAAAAACCACTTTGGTCGGATATTTTTCAATCAGGCCAACATGTCCGCCGAGAACATTCCTCAAATCGCCGTGGTTATGGGTTCCTGTACTGCCGGCGGTGCCTATGTGCCCGCCATGGCCGATGAATCCATCATCGTTAAAAATCAGGGCACTATTTTCCTCGCCGGGCCGCCCTTGGTAAAAATGGCGACAGGGGAGGAAGTCAGCGCTGAAGAACTGGGCGGTGCCGACGTACATAGCCGAGAATCTGGGGTCACTGATCACTACGCCAACAACGACCACCACGCCCTAGAGCTGGCACGCCACGCTGTTGCCCGACTCAATCGGGTCAAGCCTTTAAACATGGATGTCGCAGAGCCAGTTGAGCCCCGATACCCCGCCAGCGAACTGCTGGGAATTGTGCCGAAGAACGTGCGCGAGCAATACGACGTTCGGGAAATCATTGCTCGGGTATTCGATGGCTCTGAGTTCGACGAATTCAAAGCCCTGTACGGTAAGACTCTCGTTTGTGGATTTGCACGTTTGTACGGTTATCCAGTGGGCATTGTCGCCAATAACGGCGTGCTATTTGCCGAATCCGCCCAAAAAGGTGCTCACTTCATCGAACTGTGTGCCCAGCGCAAAATCCCGCTGATCTTCTTACAGAACATCACTGGATTCATGGTGGGCAAGCAATACGAAACCGGAGGCATCGCTAAACACGGGGCCAAAATGGTTACCGCCGTTGCCTGCGCCAAAGTTCCTAAGCTTACATTGATTGTTGGTAACTCCTACGGTGCTGGTAACTACGGCATGTGTGGCCGAGCATACGATCCTAACTTTCTGTTTATGTGGCCCAATGCGCGCATCTCAGTCATGGGCGGCGAACAGGCCGCCGGGGTGCTGGCTCAGGTAAGGCGCGGGCAAATTGAAGGCTCCGGCGACCAGTGGTCCGATGAGGATGAAGCCGCCTTCAAGCAGCCCATCATTGATGACTTTGACGCCCAAGCGCATCCCTACTATGCCAGTGCCCGGGTCTGGGATGACGGGGTAATTAACCCGATAGACACCCGACGCGTACTGGGTCTGGCCCTATCTGCCGCGCTCAACAAACCCATTGCCGATACCCGTTTCGGCGTGTTCAGGATGTAACCATGTTTAGCAAAATACTTGTCGCCAATCGTGGCGAAATAGCCTGCCGTGTAATACGCACAGCCAAGCACCTAGGCATCCGCACCGTGGCCGTATATTCCGATGCCGATCGCAATGCCTTACATGTGAGCATGGCCGATGAAGCCGTGCAAATCGGTGGCCCGGCACCTGCAGATTCCTACCTGCAGGCCCAGCGCGTTATTCAGGCCGCCAAGGATACTGGCAGCCAAGCCATTCATCCGGGATACGGATTCCTATCCGAAAATGCAGACTTTTGTCGCCTTTGCGCCGAAAACGACCTGGTCTTCATTGGGCCGCCAGTGGGCGCCATCGAGGCCATGGGTTCCAAATCCGCCGCCAAACAAATCATGGAAGAAGCGGGTGTGCCGCTGTTACCGGGATACCACGGCTCGGATCACGATGAGGCACAGCTAAAACAAGCCGCCGATGCCATGGGATATCCCGTGCTGCTCAAAGCCGTTGCGGGTGGCGGCGGCAAGGGCATGCGTCAAGTCCACAGTGCCGCTGAGTTTGCCGAGGCCCTGGGTGCCGCCAAACGGGAGGCCCTATCCGGTTTTGGTAACGATGACATGTTGGTGGAAAAGTATTTGGAACAGGCCCGACACGTCGAGGTCCAAGTGTTTTGTGACAGTCATGGTCAGGGCGTGTATTTGTTTGAACGAGACTGCTCGGTTCAACGCCGGCACCAAAAAATCATTGAAGAGGCACCCGCACCCAACATGGCAGATGGCCTGAGAGCTCAAATGGGCGAGGCTGCTTTACGCGCCGCAGCGGCAGTAGGCTACGTGGGCGCAGGCACCGTTGAGTTCCTGCTGGATCCCAATGGCGCGTTTTATTTCATGGAGATGAATACCCGTCTACAGGTGGAACACCCCGTCACAGAAATGATAACCGGCACCGACCTTGTGGCCTGGCAGCTTCGAGTGGCCCACGGCGAGCCCCTGCCCTTGAGCCAAGACCAACTGAACATCAACGGTCACGCCATAGAGGCTAGGATTTACGCTGAGGATCCTGCCAACGAGTTTTTGCCAGCAGCCGGCAAGCTGTGGTGGTTGGCCCAACCCGAGCAAAGCGAACATGTTCGTGTGGATACCGGGGTCATCGTCGACGACGAGGTAGGCGTGTTCTATGACCCAATGATTGCGAAGCTTATCGTTTGGGGTGAGGACCGCGAGATGGCGTTGCAGCGCCTGGAGCAGGCACTGGCCAGCTACCGCATCGCCGGAGTCGTTACGAACATCGACTTCTTGCGCCGCCTGACTGCCGACCCATCCTTTCAAGCAGCGGAATTGCGCACAGACTTCATTGATCAGCATCGGCAGGCTCTGTTTGCGCCAAAGGCTGACAGGCTAAACCATGCCCTGGCCCTACTCGGCACGTATTTATGTCTTGCGCCCAGAAAAACCAATTCCACTACTGCCGCCACCGATCCCACGTCACCATGGCATCACACCGACGCTTGGCGGCCAAACGCACCCAGTCAGTGGACACACGATCTTATCGTCGATCAAGCACGATCCCAGGTGAGATTGGTGAGTTCACAGCCAGGACACTTCGCTGTATCCGTTGGTGATGTCTCCTTCAGCATTACAGCGAGCATCCAAGGAAATACCCTTAGCGCCACCGTAGACGGCCTGCAGCACCAAGCCGAGATTGCAGACCGCTGGCAGGACGACTGCAGAGCATTAGTGCTATTCACGGGCGATCAAAGCCTTAGCGCCTCAACCGCCCCTTTAGATCTTGGCGAGGACACAGATGACACCCACGGCTCCGGATTTAAAGCCCCCATGAATGGGACCTTGGTCGCGCTGTTTGCCGAGCCCGGCCAGTCAGTTGAGGCGGGAGCCACCTTGGCAATTATGGAGGCCATGAAAATGGAACATGCCATTAAGGCACCCAGTCAAGGCACCATCACCGACGTGTTCTACAGCGTCGGCGATCTGGTGGACGGTGGCGCTGACTTGCTTTCCTTTGAGGCAGCTCCGAC
>JAQWIX010000001.1 GCA_029248675.1 Pseudomonadales bacterium
AGGGGTGGGATTGTCCCTGAGCGCTCCTTCAGTCAGGTTGTCGACGCAGCGACGGTAATCGCTCGCGCAGCCAGAAAGTAATAGGGCGCATGTCAGGGCAATAGTGAGGTGATTCATGAGGGGGCCTTAGGTGCGTCTGCCGGAGTTTGCTTCTGCTGGAAGAAACTGACCCATCTACCCCCTACAGGGCGAGGGTTGTTACCCGAGCGGAGTTTGTGAAATTTTCGTCAATTTGTCCGTGACATCGTAACCCATAGGTTTACGATGCAAGTAGGTCTTTTGACCTAAGTTCTCGAAATAACAGAAAAACGGAGGAGTTTTATGAAAAAGTTATTTTGGTTAAGTGCCTGTTTGATGGTGCTAGTGGGATGTGCTGAGCAGGAAGCTGCTGCCCCCGCTGAGACCGCTGCTACGCCGGAAGCAACAGAGCCTGCGGCCCAAGCTAATGGCCCAGATGCCTACTATGAATACCTTTGGTGTAAACAAGGCCCTGAATATTCGCAAGAAGCCATAGCCAGTTTGGTGACCGACTGGAACGCAATCATGGACGCTTCGGAAAATTCCGTAACAGCGGCCTTTGGCTACCGCCCCAAGGGATGGGAAACCGAGGACTATGATGGTTTGTGGGTTCTGCGATGGAACAACAAGGCCGAGATGGAAGCTGGCTGGGCATCCTACGTGTCTACCGGTGCTGGAGAAGCCTTTGATGCCAAATATGACCCGGTTCTACTGTGCGGCGATGAGGTGGGTGTAAACCGCTTTGGCTTTGATGCCTATATACCTCGTGGTATGCCAGAAACCTTTACTGGCGAGCCTAGCCCTTACTTTCTGACCAATTCCTTCTGTAGCTTCAACGAGGGTATGGGGCCGGAAAATCTGCGTGAAGTCGTGGGTGGAACTTATATTCCGGCGGTAGACGCTGCCGTTGAGCAAAACCCAGGCTCAAGTTATTGGTTCATGGTTGGCGCGCCTGACTTTGAAGTGGCTGCGGACAACGCTTTCGACTTCAACTTTGTTAACTATTGGCAAACGGCAGAAGAGGGTCAAGCCTCCTCGGCAGGGTTTGCTGAATCCGAGCAAGGTCAGGCGACTATGGCGGCTATGAACGCGGTTGCCACCTGTCAGGAACCGCAGCCTTGGGACGGCTACGTGATTCGTCAAGGAAACGCTTCCTAGGGGCAGCACTCTTAGGTCGGAGAAGCTCTTGGGCCTGAGGCACGAGCTGGTTAATTCCTGAATCAGGCTTGGGGTTATTTTGCCCCGGAGCCAGCAACGCTCGAGGTTAGGGGCTTCGCTTTCAAATTGACAGTGGAGCCCTTTTTTATGGGTTGTTCAAACTGACAGGATAGTCCGATGCCGAGCCAATGTGGGCGTAAGTTTGTTGAGGGCGTTTGCTCTGAGTGTTTACTTCATGAGCTGAGGTCGTTGTCTGGGAGGCTAGGGGTGACGCCGTGATATACCAGTAACTGGGGCAGAGCTAATCTTTGTCTCGAGCGGCGGGAACCCGCCGTCGGCTTGTCATTTCTTGCAAGGCCGTTTTGAGACGCTCTTTTTGGGCAACCTCTACCACACGGTCAGGTGCCGGGGTCGACGTGTGATTTTTGATTATCTTCATGTCATCCGATCTTGTGGGGTTTAGATTGAGCCGCTGGCCGAGGAGTTTTTGATCATAGTCGACGAAATTTTTTGATGGTTCTTCGCCGGCGGGCTTGGCGTGTGAGTTGGCGGCAACCCCGACAAGAGGATCGTTTGGGTCTGCGGCGCGGGCCTGAACGTTTTTTGCGAGCCCTCGATTGTAGACTGTTGTAAATGATTCGGAGCCGAGGGAGTCAGCATCCAAGTACTCTCCATGTCCCCCTGAGGCCGTAAACTCAAATACGTGCTTAGGATCTCTGTTATGTCTCCTTTGTTCTTGGGCTCCGGTCACTTCGTCCGATGTCTTGTAATTGCCGTTCAACCAACGACCACTTCGTAGGCCATACTTGGTGTCTAATCCTTTTCGAACTGCGTCTGCGTGCCAATCTTCTGATGTTGTATGGTAAAGCTTTTGCCCGGGCTGCAGCTGCAGTGTCGGTGTTGCCCCGCGACCACCATGCCGGTAGCCGGGGTTTTCACCGTAAAACTGGTCCATTTGTTCAAGGGGTTCGCCACGGGCCGCTCTCTTGTCCTGACTTTCTTTTTCGATCCCGTCTGCCTTGGCACGGTCTTCATCGGTTTGTTTGTAAACGTGCTGGAATTGCATTTTTTCGATACGTTTGTCGCCATGGGCGTACATAGGGTTTTCGCCAAAAATTTCCGACTTTTGTTCTGCCCGTTTAGTTTGGGCAGCGCGAACTCGTTGGTTTTCGCGCCAAGAGCCATTTCGGGCAATGGGGCCTTGATAGAGTTCATGGTGGGCCATAGCTGCTAGGCGTCTCTCGCCGGCGGTGTCGCTGTGATTTGAAGCGGTGCCGGTGCTTTGTTCCGACAAAGCGAGCCTTAGCTGCAGATGAACGTTGTTTAATTTGGCTGCGTGGTTATCCCGATGGGATTCCGCCATGCGTGAGCGAACGGTGGCTGCGTCTTTTAGCCCCGAGGGTAACTTTGGCCGTGCAGACGAGCTTTGTGTAATCGTATGCTGCCGCGTTGAACCACGTTCGTCTTTAGGGTCTGGCATGTTGGCTCTTTAGTTCCGGCCGCAGTAGCGGCGAGCGAGATTTAGGCTCAAGAAACGTGTGCTATCCAGCTTTCGTGTAGGCATTGCGATGGATGCCATATTTCGTCATAAGGCGCGTGAAGGCTCGTCGCTCTTTCTGGGCGATGGCTGCTGCCTTGGTGACGTTGCCAGCTGTTTGAGTGAGCACTTTGCGAATGTACTCGCTCTCAAACTGCCGGATCAGCGAGTTCTTCTCGCGGCTAAAACTACCCAGCGGCAGCTTGCGAGGAATGTCGTCAAAGTCGGCCTCTGATGACAAGCTAGTGAGATCGGTTATTAGCTGGGAATCACAGGACAAGTATCCGCGTAACAGCGCGCTTTCTAATTCTCTGAAATTGCCGCGCCACTTATTGGCCGCAATTTCCGTGATCACCGCCAAGCTCAAGTATTTGGGTTCTTGGTCCAATTCTTGGGCCAGCTGAGCCAAGATGTGCTGACAGATCAGCGTTAGATCGTCGCCGCGCTGACGCAGTGCAGGTAGATTTACCGACAGAACGTCCAGTCGGAACAACAGATCCTCTCGAAAGGTGCCAGCGCCGACCAGGGTCTTTAAGTTTTTGTTCGATGCCGCGAGCACCCGGACGTTGAGTTTCTTCGTCGAACGGCCGCCGACGGCCCGGATTTCGCCTTCTTGTAAAAATCTAAGCAGCGCAACTTGGGCTTGCTGAGACAGGGCATCCACCTCGTCAAGGAATACCGTGCCATTGTCTGCGTGCTCAAGCAGGCCAATGCGATCCTCGAATGCGCCAGTAAATGAACCCTTTTTGTAACCAAAAAGTTCGCTTAGCAGCATATCGTCGTTAAAGGCCCCACAGTTGATGGGCACAAAAGTACCTCGGGCGCGATCGCTGAAATGGTGTATGGCGCGAGCGGCTACTTCTTTGCCGGTCCCGGATTCGCCGCGAATAATGACTCTTGAATCTGTTTTGGCTACCCGGTTGATAGAGCGCATAGCTTTAACGAAATTCGATGATCGTCCAACGAGATTGAATTGGAGGTAAAGGTCCTCTTCCACGTCGGGTGACGGCCAATTGACTCGCTGAAGAACCTTTTGCTCAGCAATGGACAAAGCTTCTTCCACAACATGTGGGTCGTCGTTAACCGATAGCTGCCCATTAGAGTGCGAGTATCGCGCGCGGCCTTTGTTAAGAAAGACGTCAACGAACTCAATATGATTCTGACGAACCCGCTCTCGGGTTTTGTAATCTTTGTGGGTGCTACTGGGAAAGACTGACAGGACGACGAGAGGATTTGTGTCGGTTTTCGCAACCAGTGCCTCATTGGTGGTCCACGAGAGGAAGGCGATGTCATTATCAGAGCAGAAGGAAAGCAATTGCTTACGCATTGCTTCGTCGTTGGTTTCGCTCAAGGTGACGTTAACTACCAGTGACATCGTGGTTCCATACAGCATGGGCGATAAAGCCCAAAGAACAATTTCTAGCCCCGAAAAAAATGTCGGCCAAGCAGTGTAGCACCAGAAGTTGACAGAGCAAGGGTGGAGTCTCAGTTTACTTAAGAAATCTCCCAGCGTAAGCGCCCCAAGCCGGCCCAGTGCTCAGTTGAAACGAAAACGGCCCTTTTTGCCGGTATTTCGCCAACCCGCGTCGGTATACCTAGGAGCAAGATAAACGACGATGTTCGACTCCCCATAGGAGCACAGCTGAATCTTGCAGGTGGCTTCCTCCCATAGATCGGTAAAATACCAAATGGTGTCGCCTCGATGACCTCCAAGATAGTTCACCGGGTACACCCAGATGTCCGCTTCATGGGGATTCTTGGTGATGTACACGAAATACTTCGCTTCTGCGAAGTTGAAGGTCTGATAAATAATCGCCATAGCGCGCCAAGGTTGCAAAGCCGCAAACGTTAACACGTCAGCAATTGACAAGTCCTTTGCAAGCAAACCCTTTTGGCAGTGGGCCTTTGTTCGTCAACACGGGCGTTGTCTGGGCTGCGGAACCGTTTATACCGACGCTGGCAGTAGCCCGGCATTAGGCTGGGGCAAATGCTCCCCACCGTGGCTCCTTTACCCCGGGTGCCCAAAGCCCCGTCTTGTATGCGATCTGCTCCTTCAAAGTAAATTCGTCTGAGGCAGATACGCCCCACCTTAAAATGCGGAAAGAAAAAATAGTGTTTAAAAACAATGGGTTGCTTATCTCAAATGTTTGGCACGAAAGTTGCTCAACACCGGTACACGGCCGCGAAGCGTCAACGCGCTGATAGGTCAAGCAACAAGGGTAGGTATGGCAAATAAAACAGTCGTCGAAATCAAAAAGACGCCGGCCAGAGCTTCCTCGACGAGGGGCGTTCAAAGTGTGGCCCGAGATCTCTCGGCACACTTTTTTAACGACCCAGAAGCCGGGGACACGCTGGAAGGCATCGCCGATTGGTGGGTAGCGCGCCAGCGTCGATCGAACGCCATTGGTGTTGTGCGTAGCGCACTTGAGCACTTGGTGGACGAGGGCAAGGTGAG
>JAQWIX010000018.1 GCA_029248675.1 Pseudomonadales bacterium
CTCACCGTGACTCCAAACCTCCTACGTTAAGGACGTACGCCCGAAACTAGGTAGTCAGGGGCGGTAAAAGAAAATGAAACACGGCGCCTTGGGTGTCAATAGCTTTGTTACAAAAAGTGACGTTGTGTTACCGAGACACCGTTGATCTTAAAATCATAAATCTCGCATAACACACTATTTTTGCTGACTTTTTAGGATGCGTCACCGGCGACTAAGTCTTCTGCAAATCCCAATTCGGCACGCCCTTATCTAGTTGCACACCGAAGCTGTTTAGGGCCATGGACACCAAATTGTATTGCCCAACGGTAAAAACCAGATCCATCATCTGATGCTGGTTCAGGTGCTCGGTCAGCCCCTGCCAAGTGGCATCGGTGATGTGTGCATCAGCGTGTAACTCATCCGTGGCCAACAGTAACAATCGATACAAGGGCGACAATCCGGGGGTTTCGGGACCGGTCTTGCTGGCGAGAATTTCGTCATCGGTCATACCCGCATTTCGAGCAATGACCACATGCTGCCCCCACTCATAGCCGGATTGACACAAATAACCAATGCGTAAAATCACCAGCTCCCGTTCTTTTATCGGCAGCGTGGACTTGCCCAAGATATGGTTGGCAAAGACCATCCAACGGCGTGCCAGGGCGGAATGATTGGCCAAGGTGCGAAATATATTCAGCACCCGCCCACCTTTGGCGATAGGCTCTAGCAGGGCTTTGGCGTCCGCATCCATTTGATCGTCGGTCAAAGGTTGAATCCGAGGGGTTGTCATACGCATGATAGGCCTCCTTAAAATCCTCACTATAGCCCAAGTTGCCATCAGTCACGCACCAACTGCGCCTGCAGCCGCGACAACACATTGCCCTGGGAGAACGGGTCGTTGAAACACTTGTTGATCGTTTTTCACTCTAAGACCGGCAATACCCGCCAATTGGCAGACGCGGTGATTGATGGCGCCTCGTCTGGCGACGTGGGGGGTGTTGAGGTGAGGGTTCTGCGGGCCGCCGATGCCGGTCCGGAAGATCTGTTGTGGGCAGATGGTCTGTTGCTGGGTACTCCGGAGAACTTCGGCTATCTGTCCGGCGCCCTGAAAGATTTTTTGGATCGAACCTTTTACGAAGTAGAGGGCAAGCTCACGCCTCTGCCCTACGCCATGTTCGTTAGCGCCGGCAATGACGGCACAGGGGCAGTTCGGGCCATGGAACGTATTGCTAATGGCTACCCCTTTCTCGCGGTTCAGGCCCCTCTAATCGCTCGGGGCACCCCAACGCCTGAGGATTTAGATTCTTGCCGAGAGTTGGGGCAGGCCATGGCCATGGGTCTGGAAATGGGCATTTTTTAAATCAGCGGCTCCGGAGATTCCCTCCCAGCCAACTGGGTTCCAACTTTTTTCACCCTTTCTTGCTACCGAACCGCGTATTCTAAAAGCTCGCTTATGACCTGAGACGTTGAGTGCCAACCCCTACAGCAAAAATCTGCCACAGCATCACGGAAATTGATCCTGCCCAATGGGATCGTTGCGCGGCAGGGGCCGGTGCTTACAACCCCTTTACCAGCCACGCTTTCTTGTTGGCTCTAGAGGAAAGCGGCAGCGTAGGGCGAGAGGCAGGATGGCAACCCTTTCATGTGGCTGTGGAGAATGGTGATGAGCTGATCGGGGTCGTACCCCTGTATCTAAAAAACAACAGTCAGGGCGAATACGTCTTTGACTACGCTTGGGCCGACGCCTGGCATCGTGCGGGACACGACTATTACCCGAAACTGCAAAGCAGCATTCCCTTCACACCCGCCACCAGCCCCAAGCTTCTGTGTGCCGACAATACCGAGGAAAATCAACAGCTTCTTTTAGACGCCTGCCTACAGGTCGCCGAACAAGCCAAGGTCAGTTCACTGCACATGACGTTTCTGCCCGAAGACCAGTGGCAACACGCAGCAGAAGCAGGGCTACTGCAGCGAATGGACCAGCAATTTCATTGGCACAACGCTGGCTACCAGAATTTCGATGACTTCTTGGCCCAACTTGCCTCAAAGAAACGCAAAAATTTAAAGCGCGAGCGTCGGGCGGCCCTCGAAAACGACATCACCATACACTGGCTCACCGGGGACGACTTAGACGAAGCCCACTGGGATGCCTTCTATCAGTTCTATGTGGATACCGGGTCACGCAAATGGGGCACTCCCTATCTCACCCGAGATTTTTTCAGCCGAGCAAGCGCGGCTATGGCCGATGACATCTTGCTCATTATGGCCCAGCGCGACGGACGCTATATTGCGGGGGCATTAAATTTTATTGGCGGCGATACGCTATTTGGTCGAAATTGGGGCTGTATCGAAGATCACCGGTTCCTGCATTTTGAGGTGTGTTACTACCAGGCCATCGATTTCGCGATCTCCCGAGGTTTGAAGCGGGTGGAAGCCGGCGCCCAAGGGGGGCACAAAGTCGTACGGGGGTATTTACCTGAGGCCACCTACAGCGCTCACTGGATCGCAGATCCCAGTTTTCGTGACGCGGTCGCACGCTTTTTGGAAGAAGAGCGTCGCTATGTGACGGAAGACATAGAACACGTTGAGCAACGCAGCCCGTTTAATGCAACCGTTGATCTTGCCAACATTCGCGGGGCGTGAAAAAGCCAAATCCTCAACAGAAAAAACACAGCCGGTGTTTTATCATTTGGCCTGCCTTTTCGATCCTTAGGAAGCTTCCATAACACCATGATTGTTGCGATTAAATCCATCCTCCAGCATGCAACCCCCATCGACAGCCAGGTCACCGTCCAAGGCTGGTTGCGCTCGCGCCGGTCTTCTAAGGGCGGGTTCTCCTTTCTGCACATACATGACGGCTCCTGCTTTGGCACAGTTCAAGCCATCGCCGACCAAGCCTTACCTAACTACGACGCCATCGTCGACAGCGGTACCGGCTGCTCAGTAACGGTCACCGGCAAGTTGGTCGCCTCTCAAGGCAAGGGCCAGGATCGCGAGATTCAGGCTGATGAGGTGATTATCCACGGCCTGGTAGATGACCCAGAGTCCTATCCGATCAGCAAAAAACAGCACTCCTTCGAATACCTGCGCGGGGTGGCTCACCTCCGACCTCGAACAAATACCTTCGGGGCCATGACCCGAGTGCGTCATGCCTTGAGCGCCCAAGTACACGAGTTCTTTGACCGCAACGGCTTTTTTTGGGTAAACACCCCGATCATCACCGCCAGCGACTGCGAGGGGGCTGGCGACATGTTCAGCGTGTCGACCTTGGATATGATTCATCGTGACCAAGACGGTGGGCCAAGCCAAGCCGACCCCTTCAAACAAGATTTTTTCGGCAGCGAGGCCTTTCTTACCGTTAGCGGCCAGCTGAATCTGGAGAGCTTTGCCTGCTCCATGGGCAAGGTCTACACCTTTGGGCCGACCTTCCGTGCCGAGAACTCCAATACCAGCAGGCACCTAGCGGAATTCTGGATGATCGAGCCTGAGGTTGCCTTCGCGGATTTAGCAGCCAATGCGGACTTGGCCGAGCGCTTTTTGTCCGAAGTCATTCAAGGCGTCTTGGAGCGCTGTCCAGATGATATGGCGTTTTTTGAAGAACGGGGCGATGAGGGTCTGATTGAACGCCTGACCAAGGTCTGCCAACAAACATTTACACGCATGACCTACAGCGAGGCGGTAAACCTGTTGCTGGAGACAAAACACACGTTCGAATTCCCGGTGACATGGGGGGCCGACCTACAGTCTGAGCACGAGCGTTTTATCACCGAACAAATCATTAAGGCACCCGTGGTGGTCACCGATTACCCCAAGGACATCAAGGCGTTTTATATGCGCCTGAATGAAGACGAAAAGACCGTGGCAGCGATGGATGTTTTAGTACCCGGGGTCGGTGAGATCATCGGTGGCAGCCAGCGCGAGGAACGCCTGAGCGTACTGGACGCGCGCATGGACCCACGCCTTGCCGACGAGCTGTGGTGGTACCGAGACCTGCGGCGCTATGGCTCTGTGCCGCACGCTGGTTTTGGCCTAGGCCTTGAGCGCCTGCTGCTCTACATCACCGGCATGGATAACATTCGCGACGCCATTCCTTTTCCCCGGGTCCCCGGCAACGCCAGCTTTTAGCCTGTGAAGCCAACCACCGACGAGCCTACCCTGCCCCCTACCGCACTGCTGGCGTCTCTGTGGCAGTTGCGGCGTTTTATTGGCCCCCACCGCCGAGGCTTATACATCGGTATCACCGCCTTTGGGATAGCCCGTATTTTCGAGGCCATGGTGCCCGTGCTAACCGCGGTTTCGATTAATCGCATGGTGGACGGTGATTTTGATGTGACCTATCCGGTACTGGGCATTATCGGCGCCGTGCTGATTCGTTACTGCGTGGTCAGCTTCGCCCGCTTCAGCGTTCGCCGGGTTGCGCTGAAAGTCTCCTATGACCTGCGACAAGCGTTCTTTAACAAGTTGCAGCAGCAAGGTTCGGAGTTTTTCTCCCAGTTCAGCATTGGCGACATGATGACCCGGGCAGTTGCGGACATATCGCTGATTCAGCGGCTGATTTCCATGGGCACCATTTTGCTGATCATCATGGTCTATGCCACGGTAGTCGGCTTTGGCTTCATGCTGTACTACTCACCTTGGCTGACCCTGTTGCTGCTGCCACCCATGCCACTGGTGTTTTTCTACGCCCAATATTCGGCCAAGGCCATGGGCGAAGCGTCTGCCCAAGTACAGGACCGGCTATCGGATCTGGGCACCCACACCCAAGAAAATCTGTCAGGCATCCGCACAATTCAAGCCATGGTGCAGGAAGAGAACGAGATAGCACGCTTTGCATCCACCAACCAAGCCTATGCCGATGTTTTCTACGAACAGGGGCGGATCAATTCCGCCATGAGTTCTTGGATGCCCAGTTTGGCGGCAATTTGTTCCCTGACAATTTTGGGTTACGGCGGCAGCCAAGTGCTCGACGGCACTTTAGCCGTGGGCGACTTCGTCGCTTTCTTCATGTTTGTGAACATGGTGGTCCAGCCTTTTCGGGTGGCCGGCTTTATCGTCAACCTATTTCAGCGCGCCGGTGTCGCCAGCCGCCGCCTGTTTGAAGTCTTCGACCGCCCAGCAGAAATTACTGACGAGCCCGGGGATGGGGCTCCGGTGGAGCTTGCGGGCAGTATCGACATCCGAGAATTAAGCTACAGCTACCCCGGTGCTACGACCAAGGCCATCGACAATCTGTCGTTGGGTGTGGCGCCAGGGGAGACCATCGCCATCATGGGGCGGGTTGGCAGCGGCAAGACCACACTACTGAAACAAATGGTTAGACTGATAGACCCACCGAAGAACAGCGTGTTCATCGACGGACACCCTGTGGCCGACTACCCGCTTACCCAGCTCCGCACTCAGGTCGCCTTGGTGCCACAAGACCCGTTTCTATTCGCCGAACCCCTGAAAAGCAATATCACTTACGATGATCCCGCCCGATCATTGGAAAAAATCTGGGAAGCCGCCACCTCTGCGGATTTAAAGGACACCATTAGCGATTTTCCTGACCAGTTAGACACCTTGATCGGCGAGCGTGGGGTCACCCTGTCCGGCGGACAAAAACAACGGGCAACTCTGGCTCGAGGCCTGATTCGTCACGCACCGATTTTGATCTTGGACGACTGTTTTTCCGCCGTGGACACGGAAACCGAAGAACACATTCTCGGCGAGTTGAAACGCCTTCGGCAGCAGCAGACCACGGTCCTTGTTTCACATCGGGTAAGTACCGCCCGCCACGCGGATCGCATCTACGTCATGGACGCCGGCCGCATTATCGAAAGCGGTCGCCACGAAGACCTGCTAGCCAATCAAGGCTATTACGCCGAGTTGGAGCGAGTTCAGCGTGAAGGCGGCGAAGAGGACGATTTGGAAAGACTGCGGGTGAACTCATGAACACCACCCAAAAGAAGAATCCTCGGGACTACGCCATGTTCGACGCCGACATCAGCGGCGCCGTATTAAACCTGAAGCTGCTGCGGCGTCTGTTGAAGTGGTTGGTGCCTTACAAGGCATCCTTGGCACTGAGTACGGTTCTCGTCCTCATCGCGTCAACCCTTCAGGTTATGCTGCCCATCATTATTTCCCTCGTGGCCATTGACCACATCATTCGAGGTGAAAGCAGCAGCGACAGCCCGGACTTTGGCCTCATCGACTTCAATAGCAATATCGCCGACACCCTAGGCATACCAGAACTTGTGGCTGCGTGTTTACTCTACGGTGCCATTCAACTGGCTTGGGCATTCTGCGGTCACGCCCACCGCATGACGTTGATTGGCCCGGTGATTAACGGTCTCCGGGATCTGCGTTTGGATCTGTTTCGACACTTAGAGACGAGGCCATCGTCGTTTTATGACCGAGTCGCCGTAGGCCGGATCATGACTCGGGTCACTAACGACGTTGAAGCTCTTTACGAACTGCTGCGGGGATTGGGCACCTTAGTTGGCGAGTTCGTCCCCTTCTTCGTGGCCTTAGCCGTCATGCTGGCCATCGATGTGCAGCTGACACTGGCACTGCTGCTGGCACTGCCGATACTCGCCATGGTCACCTACTTGTTTCGCCGAAAAACCCGGTTCCTGTTTCGGCAGACCCGCCAAACCTTGTCTAATCTGAATCAAAGTTTGCAGGAAAACCTCGCTGGTCTGCAGGTAGTCCAGCTGTCGGATCGCCAGCAGCACAACTTGGACCGCTATACCCAAATCAACGAAAAGAACCGCCTGTTTGAACACCGGTTGGCCCGAGTTGAGACCCTGTACGGTGCCTTCAACGAAAGCTTAGCCCAGATCGCTATCGGTCTGATTTTGTATTACGGCGCCAGTCAGCTCATGAACATCACCATGACCGTAGGGGAAGTGGTGCTCTTCACTCAGTTTGTCACCATGTTGTTCCACCCTATCGTGGTGCTGGGCGAGCAGACGAACATTTTGTTTCGAGCCATGGCCAGCGGTGAGCGTATTTTTCAGGCCCTGGATTGGGACGAGATTATTCATGAGCCAAGTCAGCCAGTAGCATTGCCCTCGCGCCTAAGGGGTGAGGTCGAGTTCCGCAACGTGAGATTCGCCTACGATGCCACCATGCCCGTTCTCGACGACGTATCCTTTACCATCGCTCCGGGAGAAAAGTTGGCCATTGTGGGTCCGACGGGATCCGGCAAAAGCACCTTAATCCGCCTGCTTGGCCGGTTCTACGACTTTGACGACGAGCAGATTTTCTTGGACGGCCTAGACCTCAATCGCATCCATTCGGCGGACCTGCGTCGACGGGTCGGCGTTGTGCTGCAAGATTTCCATATCTTCTCTGGCAGCATTTACGACAACATTGCGCTGGGGAATCCAAAGGTTACCCTGGAGCGGGCCATTGAAGCGGCGACCATCGTGAATGCCCATGACTTCATCAGCCAACTACCCGAGGGCTACCACACCCCCCTAACCGAACGGGGTCAGAACCTGAGTCAGGGTCAACGCCAGCTATTGGCCTTTGCCAGGGTACTAGCCGCAGACCCAGAGATTTTGGTGCTGGATGAGGCTACGGCCAACATCGATACCGAAACGGAATTGTTGATCCAAGAGGCCGTTGAGCGGCTGACAAAGGGCCGCACCTCCATCATCATTGCTCACCGATTACAGACTATTCAGGAAGCTGACCGCGTACTGGTTTTGGAGCAAGGTCGAGTGGCGGAAATCGGCAGCCATGAGGAGCTGCTGGCAGCCAATGGGCTGTATGCAACGTTGCACAGTTTACAATTTCAAAGCGACGCAGATTCACTCCCTGAGACTTCGTCGGCCTCATAACAAATTTCATCGGCAATACGGATAACGCGTGTCGGATAAAAATCAAATTAAAAGCGGCGAAAAGTATGAAACGCCCCAGGGGTTCAAAGCCATCAAGAATGGCATCAAACCCGGCGCCAATGCGCATACGGACGTTCAACGTAAACCGCCTTGGCTCAGAGTGTCCGTTGGTGGCGGGGAACGCTATCGAGCCGTCAAAGACACAGTCAGCAAACACCGTTTAGCCACGGTCTGTGAGGAATCTCACTGCCCAAACATAGGCGAGTGCTGGAACCACGGCACAGCAACCATCATGTTGATGGGCGCAACCTGTACCCGGGCCTGCCGCTTCTGCGCGGTAGATACCGGCAACCCCAAGGGTTGGCTGGACTCTCAGGAACCGGCAAACGCTGCCCAGTCGGTAAAACTCATGGGACTGACCTATGTGGTCCTAACCTCTGTGGATCGGGATGACTTGGACGATGGCGGTGCGGGCCACTACGCAGCCTGTGTCAGCGCTATCCGTGCACTGAACCCCACGACCGCAGTAGAGGCCCTCACACCGGACTTTAATGGCGACGAGGCAGCTGTGGCTCGGGTGGTTAATTCCGGCTTACAGGTATTTGCCCAAAATGTGGAGACCGTAGAGCGGTTAACCCATGTGGTGCGGGATCCGCGGGCCGGCTATCAACAAACCCTAGATGTCCTCGCTTACGCTAAGTCTGTGCGGTCAGATGTGCTAACTAAGACCAGCCTGATGCTGGGCATCGGCGAGACCGACGACGAGGTCCGTCAAACCATGCAGGATCTTAGGTATCACAACGTAGATATCGTG
>JAQWIX010000039.1 GCA_029248675.1 Pseudomonadales bacterium
TGAGCGTGCCAGGGCGCTTGCCCGCGAAGCAGATCAGGCAACAACGAGAGGTGAGAGCCGGGGGCCGCTACACGGTTTGCCAATTACAATCAAAGATTTATATGCCACTGAAGGCCTTGTTACCACGTCGGGCTATGTACCTTTTAACGACTTCGTTCCTGACGCCGACGCCGCCGGTGTTGCCGCGTTAAAAAAGGCAGGGGCCATAGTATTTGGTAAAACTAATGCACCGGAATTTGGCGCTGATTATCAGACGTACAATGATGTTTACGGACTCAGTCGCAATCCATGGAATCTTGAGCGAACCTGCGGTGGATCGTCTGGCGGGTCGGCAGTATCAGTTGCCACCGGCATGTCACTACTAGAGCTTGGTGGCGATATTGGTGGATCAATACGCGTGCCTTGTCACTACAACGGTGTTTTTGGCCATAAGCCAACCTGGAATGCGGTCGACCGCTTTGGTGAGATTCCTGTGCCTGGGACATGGGTTCATGCGCTAACCGATTTGGTAGTCAGTGGCCCAATTGGACGCAGCGTAGCAGATATTGTGCTTGGGCTAGATGTGCTGACAGCGGGAAGCGTTGGTGGCATTCCCGGCGCGTCACTACCAGCTGCATCAGCTCGCTCTCATTCTGCCAATGGTTTGCGCGTAGCCACCTGTATTGATGATGAAGCAGCGCCGACTGACAGCGAAACCAAAGAGGCGATACGAAAGCTTGGCCGTACACTGGCAGATGCCGGTGCTCTGGTGGAGGAAATAAAAGCACAGGGTATGCCGTTAAGTCAGCAGAATGAACTGTATCTGCGGCTACTTGATGCAGCCATGCAAGGCCCTGAGAAAGAACCACTTACCCACAAAGACTGGCAAAAAGATAATGAAACCCGTTACCGCCTTATCGCAGACTATACGAAGTTCTTTGAAGACTGGGATGTGATCCTTGCACCTATCGCACCGACAGCTGCTTTCACACACCGAACCGAAGAAGGATTTGACCAGCGCACGCTCACTGTTGACAGTGAAATCATTGGCTATGAGAAGCATCTTGTGTGGGCAGGGTTTGCAACGTTGCCCGGATTGCCAGCGAGCGCCGTACCCTTAACTCGTTCGAGTGAAGGCTTGCCTATTGGCGTTCAGATTGTTGGCCCACAGTGGTCCGACAAATCAACCCTAGCCGTTGCAGGAATTGTGGAATCCCTGAACGGAGGGTTTGTGCCGCCGCCCGGATACTAATCAGTCCAGCTGCGCCAAGGTTGCATCAAGCGTCTTTCGCATGCGAAGGTGCCAGTACCCGCCGCTCTGCTGGGTTCTGACGATTTCTGCTTTTCCGCCGTAGATAGGGTGCTTGTCCGTTAGAAAGGACTGGGTAAGAGCCGAGCGCTTGCTGCGCTGTTTTTGCGTTCTCGTATTGTCTACCACTAAAGCTACACGGGCTGCTGCTGTCATGCTTACCTCTCTGAGTTAACGTACTCCCACATGGTAAGACCCATCGAATGTGTATCAGCGTCAATTACGCTAAACATTCATACGTGATACTTATGATGCGCAGTAATCGCTACCGTTCGTAACTTCGCTTGTAAAAAAGCCCCAAAAACGGGGCTCTTTGTAACTTTTTTGCAACTGACAAACCTCCATAAATCAATAGTTTAGCTTCACTCTACTACTCCCACTCAATCGTCGCCGGCGGCTTGCTGGAAACGTCGTAGACCACCCGGGATACTGCGGCTATTTCATTAATGATTCGGTTGGATACCCGCTCGATAAACTCGTATGGCAAGTGTGCCCACCGGGCGGTCATAAAGTCGATGGTTTCTACCGCGCGCAATGCAATAACGTGCTCATAGCGCCGGGCATCGCCAACCACGCCCACGGACTTTACCGGCAGGTAAACCGCAAAGGCCTGAGACACCTGAGAGTAGAGGTTGGCGTTGCGCAGCTCTTCGATAAAAATAGCGTCGGCTTCCCGCAGCACGTCGGCGTAACTGGGTTTCACTTCACCAAGAATCCGCACTCCCAAGCCCGGCCCCGGGAATGGGTGGCGAAAAATCAGCGACTCTGGCAGCCCTAGGTGCAGGCCGATTTTCCGCACCTCATCCTTAAACAGCTCCCGCAATGGCTCCACTAACTTCAGGGTCATACGCTCGGGCAGACCGCCCACGTTGTGATGGGATTTGATTACATGGGCCTTGCCATACTTTGATGCTGCGGATTCGATGACGTCGGGATAAATGGTGCCTTGGGCCAGCCAGTTCACGTCTTTTAGAGCGGTAGCCTCACGATCAAATACGTCGATGAAGGTTGCGCCAATGATTTTTCGCTTTGCTTCCGGATCATCAACACCGGCCAGCTTATCCAGAAACTCGGCTTGGGCATTTACGGTAATGATATTGAGTTCGGCCAAGGTACCGTCGCCCATGGCGCCGGAAAACGCAGCTCTTACCTCTTCGCTCTCGTTCTTTCGCAACAGGCCGTTATCCACGAAGATACAGGTCAGCTGATCGCCAATGGCTGTAGCCAACAAGGCGGCTACCACCGATGAATCAACTCCGCCGGATAAGCCCAGCACTACTTTATCTTGTCCTACTTGAGCTTGGATCGCCGCAATTGCGTCGCTCACAATGTTGGCAGCAGTCCAGTCACCGGCGCAGCCACAGATGTTGCGGGCAAAGTTATGAATCAGCGCCTCGCCATTGTCGGTGTGGGTAACTTCCGGGTGAAACTGCACTCCGAAAAATCGCCGCTCTGGGTCCTCCATGGCAGCTATGGGCGCGCTGGGCGAGCTGGCCGTACGGGTAAACCCTGACGGCAAGCTGCTGACCTTGTCCCCATGACTCATCCAAACATTAACAACCCCGGAAGAGTCGAACATGTCATCTAACAACTGGGAGGATTGTTCAGCTTGGATCTGGGCATGACCGAACTCTCGTTTATCCGATGACGCAACAGCCCCTCCCAATTGGGCTGCCATGGCCTGCAGGCCGTAGCAAATGCCCAGCACAGGCACCTGCAGTTGAAAAACTTTCTCGGGTATCCGAGGTGTCGACCCCTCGGTAACGGTTTCCGGACCACCGGATAAAATCACGCCAGCCGGGGCAAATTCGGCTATTTGCTCTGCGGTGATATCAAAGGGGTAGATTTCGCAATACACCCCGGACTCGCGAACCCGACGAGCGATTAACTGAGTGTACTGGGAGCCAAAGTCCAGAATCAGCAGCCGTTGGGCATGGATATCTCTGAGGGTGCTCATGCACGTCTTTCCTTGTTGTTTTCGCGCAACCCCTGCCGCATTCAACGCCCCCGGGGATTCACTAGCTCACGGGGTAGTTTGGGGCTTCCCGGGTAATGGATACATCGTGAACATGGCTTTCCACCATGGCCGCCCCACTGACCCGAACGAACTCAGGGCGAGTCCGCATCGTCTCAATGTCGACACTGCCGGTATATCCCATGGATGCTCGTAAGCCCCCCATCAACTGGTGCACGATAGGGCTTAGGGGACCTTTGTAGGCCACTCGGCCTTCAACCCCTTCCGGCACCAACTTGCGTCCATCCCCTTCCACTTCTTGGAAGTAACGGTCACTGGAGCCGTGTTGTTGCGACATGGCGCCCAAGGACCCCATACCGCGATAAGATTTGTAGGTGCGGCCCTGATAGAGCTCCACTTCGCCCGGCGACTCGTCGGTGCCCGCTAACAGGCTGCCCACCATGATCGCGCTGGCGCCGGCTACAATAGCCTTGGCTAGATCACCAGAGTAGCGAATGCCGCCATCGGATATCACGGGAATCCCCGCTGGGTTTGCGGCTTCCGCGGCTTCTGATACCGCGGTAATTTGCGGAACGCCCACACCGGCAACGATGCGAGTGGTGCAAATAGAACCCGGGCCAATGCCGACCTTAACAGCATCAGCACCAGCATCAATGAGTGCCTGTGCCCCAGCCTTGGTTGCCACGTTACCGCCGATCACATCTAAATCTGGGTAGTTCTGCTTAATCCACGCCACTTGATCCAGCACACCCTGACTGTGGCCGTGGGCGGTATCCACCACCACCACATCGGCGCCAGCCTCTACCAATGCCGCGACTCGGTCCTGGGTATCAGCACCGGTGCCAACACTGGCGCCAACACGAAGCTGGCCTTGGGCATCTTTGCAGGCCATGGGGAAGGCCTGAGCTTTAACGATATCCTTCACCGTAATCATGCCGGTAAGTTCATCGGCTTCGTTGACCAGCAGAACTTTTTCAATCTTGTGGTTGTGCAACAGGGTCATCACCTGCTCGAAATCTGTGCCTTCCAGCGCGGTAACCAATCGAGCGCGGGGGGTCATCACATCGTTTACCAGCGCGTCCATGCGGCTTTCAAAACGCAGGTCTCGGCTGGTGATAATGCCAGCAAGCTTGCCTGCCTCGACCACCGGCACCCCTGAAATACCGTGCTCAAGGGTTAGGCCTCGCAGTTGGGCAATGGTTGAATCCGGATCAATGACTACGGGGTCGCGGATGATACCGGATTCATACTTCTTCACCGCCCTGACCTCGCGAGCCTGCTGCTCGATAGTCATGTTCTTATGCACGATGCCAATGCCACCTTCCTGAGCAATGGCAATCGCCAACCGAGCTTCGGTTACTGTATCCATGGCGGAGGACAGTAAGGGAATGTTCAGGGCAATGTTCTTGGTTAGCTGAGACTTCAGCGTCACTTGGGAGGGAAGAGTGTCAGAAAAGGCAGGCAGCAGTAGCACGTCATCAAAGGTCAGTGCTTCGTTGGCAATTCTCAGCATTAGTTGCCCCGCAAAAGCCGCATTTTAACGATGAGCGCTGCAGATGTAAATCTGCAGGACTTTGATATCGCCCTATTGTCTTCATGGGGCAAAGAGGAAATGATCTACCCATCATTTTTCACTCGGCCACTAACACCCTCGATGCCCACACGCCCAACACGCCCAAATACCGCTAATCCACAAGCTCAGGTACTCACAGATGCGCCTCAAAAAGAGGTGCTTACGGTCAGTCAGCTCAACCGCCGTGCTCGAATGACTATCGAGCAGCGATTTAGCCAGATTTGGGTTAGCGGGGAGTTGTCTAGCTTTGCACGGCCTGGATCCGGACATTGGTATTTCACCCTAAAAGACAACGATGCCCAGGTTCGCTGCGCAATGTTCGCCAACGCTAACCGGCGAGCGCGAATCCAGCCCAGCAACGGCCAACAGGTGCTGCTCCGCGGCAGAGTCAGCCTTTATGAAGGGCGCGGTGAGTTCCAGATTATCGTCGAACATATGGAACCTGCTGGCGAAGGCGCTTTGCGCGCTGCCTTTGAGGCCTTGAAACGACAGCTAGATGCCGAGGGCTTATTCGATACCCAACGCAAGCGCCCACTGCCAGAGCTGCCCACCAAGGTTGCCGTGGTCACCTCGCCTACCGGAGCCGCCCTGAAAGACGTGCTGTCTGTGTGGCGACGGCGCTTTCCCGGACTGGAAGTCATTGTGGTCCCGACTCTGGTACAGGGGGCCGAAGCCGAAGCGGAAATACTGTCAGCTCTTGGAAGAGCAGAGGCCTTGGCACCGGATGTGATCTTGCTGACCCGGGGCGGCGGCTCCATGGAAGATCTGTGGGTATTCAATGCCGAATCCATTGCCCGGGCTGTTGCGGCCCTATCCATACCCGTGGTCTCTGCCATTGGTCACGAAATTGACGTCGCCATGACCGATTTCGTTGCGGACCTGCGGGCACCTACGCCATCTGCTGCGGCAGAAGTCATCGTCCCCGATGGCGAAGAACTGGCCCAGTGGTTTGCCAGTCAACAGCGCCGCCTGTTCTCGGTCACAAGCGCCCGATTGCGGGAGCAGCGACTGTCTGCAGAAAAACTGGCGCTTCGGCTAATAAGCCCCGAGCACTACTGTCAGCAGGCATCTCAGCGCCTAGACGAGTTAAACACTCGACTGATGCGGCTCCAACATAATCACCAGCTGCAGTCACAAGACCGGCTACGAGAAATGGCTAATAGACTGGCGCTGCAAAGCCCCAGTCGCTTGCTGGATGGTCTAGCGTCATCTCTAGGCGACAAAAATCTCCAACTTC
>JAQWIX010000058.1 GCA_029248675.1 Pseudomonadales bacterium
GCTGCTGACGGCCTTGTCCCCCTGCTCTTGAATGATTTCGTGGGGCACCAGACGATGTTTTGGGTAGTCCCACATCAACTCATCCACGGCTTGGGCCTGATCAGCATCGTTGACCCGCACATGCACGACCATGTTGTTACCCAACGCTTTTAAGCACAGGCGGCAGGCAAAGCGCAGACTGGCGTCTAGGTCTTTGTCTGGCAGCTCATAAAAATCGATGCGTGTCATAGGCTGGAGCGCGCAGTGAAATTACAGTCCGCTTTCGGCGACTAGATAGGCGAACAGCTGGGCCACGGGCCGGCCGCTGGAACCCTTAGCCGCGCCTTGATTGAACGAGCTGCCGGCGATATCCATATGTGCCCACTTGTAGCCTTTAACAAAGCGAGACAAGAAACAGGCCGCGGTCACGCTGCCCGCGCCACGACCACCCACGTTGGCCATGTCCGCAAAGTTAGTGTTCAAGCCGGTTTGATATTCATCCCACAGGGGCAGGCGCCAGCTGCGGTCGCCGCTGACTTCACCGGCTTGGGTGATGGCATCAGCCAGTTCATCGTCGTTGGCGAATAATCCGCTGGCATGACTGCCTAGTGCCATGATGCAGGCACCGGTTAGGGTCGCTACGTCGATGATGGCCTTAGGCTTGTAGCTTTGCACATGGGTTAGCGCATCGCAGAGCACCAGACGGCCTTCGGCATCGGTGTTCAAGATTTCAATGGTCTGGCCGGAGGCCGAGGTGACAATGTCGCCGGGGCGGCTTGCGCGGCCGCTGGGCATATTCTCTGCCGCCGCTACTACGGTAACGAGATTGATGGGCAACCGGGCGTCGATAGCGGCCTTGGTGGCACCCAGCACGGCGGCAGCTCCGCACATGTCGAATTTCATCTCGTCCATGGCAGGCGGTGGCTTCATGGAAATACCGCCGGTGTCGAAGGTAATACCCTTGCCGACTAGGGCGATGGGGGCATCGTTTTTCTTGCCGCCGTTATAGCGCAGGATGATCATTTTACCCGGCTGGTCGCTGCCCTGTGACACGGACATAAAGGCGCCCATGCCGAGGCTGAGCATTTTCTTTTCATCCAAGGCGGTTAATGACACATCCTTGGCTCGGGCCATTTTGCGTGCCTCACCGAGCAGGTAGGTGGGTGTGCAAACGTTGGGCGGCTCGTTGCCTAAATCCTTGGCCAAGGTTAGGCCCTCGTCTAAGGCAAGCCCGAGCTTAATGGCCCCTCGAAGGGCTTTTTGATCGCTCTGATTTGCCAACAGCCGAACTCGTTTTAAGGTCACCGGCGCCTTGGGCTTGCTTTTGTAGGCATTGAATCGATAGCTGGCGTGGCTGATAGCCTGCATCAGAGCCTGTGCCTTCCAAGCGACATTGTGGCCCTTGATCTTGGTTCCCGAGAGGTGAAGGGCTGCTTGGGTCACGTTGAGTGCCGTTAGCCTTTGTGCAACTAACGCAGCCATTTTTCGATATTGGGCTGGGGTACATTCGTCGGCACCGCCAACGATCAGTACCCGGGCTACCGGGCCGTCTAGATTAACGCTCAAGCTTTCGCCGGTGGTGTCTTTAAAATCGGTGATGGCTCGATTCAAGGTGGCGGTATTACCCGTAGCCTTAGCCAGTCGTTTGGCCAAGGTCAGGCTGGTGGCTAAACATGGGGTTCGTAAGGCAGCAAGATCACTGTTAGCAGCGGCGTAATTCATAGTCTTTGATCCCCAGTTATGGTGTTTGATTGGCTCTATCAGTGCGTTAACGGTTGGTTGGATGCCGGTAAATGACGATGTCCCGTCGGGCCCAATTCGTCGCGCTTTGAATGAGGTTTTATTCCTGTCGCCCAAGCCTGCAACGCAGGAACGCAAGGGTACCTTGATCTAGGGCTTGGATCTATTGTGGCGGGGCATTGTACCGATTTGGTGATGCCCAATTTTCCCTAGTCTCGGTCCGGCATGTGCACGACGAGGGTACCACTGACTCTGTCCTGCCAAGTCTGTTTGTTGCCGCTCAGATAGAGCCAAGCGTAACCCACACCAAAGCAGGCCAGCGACAGCGGCGCGATGAGTAAGCGCAGGCCGATTTGTTTGTAGCTGGGTAAGTCCCCGGCATCATCTAAGATGCGCAGCTTCCAAGCCCGCATACCCAAGGTTTCACCTTGTTTGCGCCAGCAGTAGGTGAAGAAACCAACGATCTCGGCGAGCAGGGTGAGCTGGAACGCGAATCCGGTGACCACATCGCCGCTCAAAGCAACCCAGATAAAACCCGTGGCAAAGAACAGGGCGATGATTAGCAAGGTGTCGTAAAGCATCGCCCCCAAGCGACGGCCGAGTCCTGCGGGATAAGCCTTCACTGGAGTGGCGGTTGAGCTTTGCGGGTCCCCCACGATTTAAAAGGTGGCCTCGTGGTTAGCCAAGTTCACGCTACGACCGCAGAATTCTTCTTCGGTCATACTTTGCAGCAGGTCGACGTCTTCGGATGTGCCCCAAGCTCGTTGACCGTCGGCCAGCCGAGCTGCGACAAAGGCCTTAGTCACGCCTTCGGGTCCGTACATCACGCTGTAACCTTCCACGGTTCCCGTGCCCTGATGTTCGATAACCACGTCCCGCTTCAATTCAGCATCCACTTGATCTTGCAGGTCTGCGTGCTGGAATGGCTGAGCCGGTGGCTCGCTGGAGTAGATACCAAAGGCGTGCTTAGTGATGTAGCCGCCGTTGGCGGTAATCATGCCGCGCTTGCCAGGATTCTCTCGCAGCAGTTGAGCCATACGTGCAATCGAGTGCATCACGTAATTGTTGAGTGGCCCGCCGGCGAAAGTCAGTCCGCCGGTAACGGTGAGCGGACGGTTCGTATCAAAACCCAACTCGCGACAAGCGATTTGAACGGCAACGGGAAAACAGCTGTAGACGTCGATCATGTCGATGTCGTCAGGAGTGGAGCCGGTGAGCTCCAGACACTTGCCGCCAGCAAAGCGAATGGCTGGGGAACTGTGGAAGTTGTCCCGGTTGGAGAAGTAGTAGTGGTCTTGGGCATCGGTGCCGGCCCAAGGATAAATCCACTTGTCCCGAGAGATGCCCAGTGCCTTGGCTTTTTCTTCGGACACCAGAATCAGCGCCGCGGCTTGGTCCACATTGTTGTTGGAGTTCATGAGCTTGGGGTAGGGGAAGGATACTGGCCGATTCATTGGGGAGATGGTGCGGATTTCCTCGGCACTTTTCGCTTCCCGAATCCACGCATTGGGGTTGGCGGCGGCGACGTCGCTAAAGCCAGCCCACAGTTTTGAAATATGCTCCAAGTGCGCATCGACGCTAAGACCAGATGCGTGGCGCAGGGCGGTTTCCATGATGGGATAGATTTGAATCGGACGACCAAGGCGGATGGCAATCTCGGCATCGTGGCGCATGTCTTTTTCTGCGCCGATCAAGCGATCTGGGGTGCCCGGAAGCTCCGCCCAGCCAAGATCCTGCCCGGCTTTGGCAGCCTTGGCTTGGGTATTACCGCATTCTGCGCCGGTAAGAATGATGACATCGTGCAGGCCCGCTTGAATGTCCAAGGCGCTTTGGTTCAGTGCCGTTTGCACAAAGTTGCCGCCAAAAGCCGTCAGGGCGGTTTCGGCGTTGGGGCTGCCGATGGCTTGGGCCACCGCCCGGGCTGGATCCTCATAGGGCCAAATGCCGCGAATGACGCGAACCGAGCCGGCGTTTAACAGTTCCTTTGAGCCGGCATCCTCGGCAGCTTGGTTTACCGCGTCGATCATTAACTGGACCGGTTCCTTGGCCGATTCAAAATCGGTGAATCGCTGCTCTAGGTGGCTGATGCCGACCAAAACGGGGGTTTGCTGGGTCATAGTTCTCTCCAAAACAATCAGGACGCTCGCTAGGGGGCAGAGTAAACCGCCGGCGCTTCAGCCGGTCACTATACATTAGCGGACGGGTTTTGGTCGCGGGCTACCAAGCCCCCAAGGTGACCGCTCCCTTGGGCGTGTTGAGCTGGGCGGTGAAGCCCTCGGGGCCGCTTGTAGCCTCTAACGGCAGACCTAGCGAATCTAAAAAGCCCTGATATATGTCAGGTTTTGCAGTGCTGATGCTGAATTGTTCCAGCGTACAGCCGGTGGGCGTGGATAGAGCCGGATGAGGTGATTCCAGCCAGTCGATAAAAAACGGCATCTGCGGGTCTTGCAAAAACAACAGCCGCCAAGCCAGTTCAATGCCGTCGGGTGTGGTGCGGCTCATGTCGATGATTTCCCGGCTCTCTAGTCCCAGTGCCGCGGCTTGACTGGCCACTTCCGACAAATTGTCGCTGGCGACAGCCCAACTACGGACGCCGGAACCACCGTGATTCAATAAAAGCTGGCCGGTTGTACCGGGCAGATCTTGAGCGGGATCTGGTGCGATGATCTCGAGATACTGCAAGCTGCCCAGAGACAACAGGGCGTTTCGGGTTCCCACCCCAGGGTGCGAGCCGCCCATGGTCGGCATAACCCCGGTGAGGGCGTAGATTTCATCAATGCCCGCCTGTAGGTCAGGGCAGGCGTACATAATGTGATCGAGTTGGGCCATGGCTTGTGTCCTTGTCTGAAAAAAGCCTTATCAAAGCATGGGCAAAGTTTACGCAAAATGCCGGATTCGTGCTGCCTAGCCAAGCCTGTGCCCAAGGGTTATGAACCGGTCAGCGTAATCCTTGCGGGCTTACCCGGATCGACCAAGGCGTTCAGCACATCAAACTCCAGTTTCACGGCAGCCTCTTTTTTACCACCGACGTTCATGGTCACTGGGGTGATCCCGTTGGGGGCTATCTCGATCACGCCGGTTTGTCCGGTCAGTTGTGCGCCAGAAGTCTCTCGCAGCTTGAATGGTGCGTCGGAACGATTGAGAAAGTTTACCTGCACGCCCAAAGGGGTTTGGGTAACGGATTCAATACTCAGAGAGGCTTCCAGTAACTGAGCAAGGTGTGTCTTACGGCCGATGAGTAGGTCTTTCCACCAGACGATAGAGCGTCGAGCGAACAGGGCTTCGCGCATGGCCTCGAAGGAGTCTCCTTCAGCTAGTAAAAGAGTCACAGGTCGGTGTCCGGGGTTATGCTCGGCTTCCGGCCGATAGTCCCATTCGATGAGTTCGTGAACATCGGACACGCCAATCAGGGCTAGGTTGTGCTTTAAGGCAAGCCGGTGTGCGTTCGGGTAGTAGGCATCGCCGTTGGCGATTTCGATGCCGTGGAGCAGACCGGCCCGGGTGGCAGATTTGTGGAAGGGGTTTAGGCCGGAATTAAGCTTCTCAAAACCCGGGTGATTCCAAAATACGAAGGCCCCTTGTTCGTTGGCCGCCTCCAATACCTCCCTTGGATCCCGGGTGATGGCTAGCCCGAAGTACATGATGGCTTTGTAGGTTTCTGGGTCTGGGTAGGGGCGCCAAATAACCTTGCCGTCTATCTCCACGGAATGGGCGCCATGGAACAGCGGGCTTTGTTGCACCGTGAAGTCGAAGGCTTCTTCTCTGGTGGCAAACTCCGCTGACGGTAGGGTGTCCTCAGCCGTTGCTTGGCGAATCAACAGATTTGCGTCGCTGACAAACACAGCATTGATGTGGCCCGGTTCACCAGTGCGGGTGATTTCAACGCCGGGAATCACCTTTAGGGGCTGGCCGCTGGCTGCTCGTAAGGCCTCTTCATAGGCGCGGTTGCGATCCGGATGAGGAATGTCACTAAGGTGAGGTTGAAATTCCAGGTGTTCTGTTATGGCCAGACCGTCTAGGCCGTCTCGTAGAGCCTCTGATACCCGAACCGTTGGCCAGACATGGCCGTCGGAAAACACGCTGTGGGTGTGTAAATCCAGTACTAGGGTCTGATAGTCGGCGGTATCGGGAAATTGTATTTGCCGCTTTGGTACTGCTTCAGATTCCGAGGGACTTGGGTAGGCGGGGCCATGACCCCATGCAAATAGACTGGCGCTGGCTCCGAGTATTAGGGGGATAAGCGTGGCGTAAGACCGGGTGTGCTGGCGCATAACTCACTTCCTTTGGTGACTGGGTCTAGCTACCTTGAGAGGGGAAAGCCAGAGCCTGTTTACGCTATCACGACCCAGCGTCTGAGCGGGCTGCCAGAGTGTGATTCGGCTCGCGGAATCCAACACAAAAAGGGCCGGGCCTGCTCGGGAACAACCCAGCAGGCCGTATCAAGGGGCCAGCCTGATGGCCGCTTTTCAGCGGCCCAAGTTCGAACTGCTTAGGAAGCTGGGTTTTCCGCGCCAAACAACTCGTCGATATGGGACTGACCCAGCGGTTGGGTCAGTTTTGACACGACGACGGTGAGCACGATGGAGACAATTTCACCCATGACCGCACATGAGTACGGGTTTGGACCTTCCCCACGCAGCCAGGTGACGGCGCCTTCCAAGCCCACACCGGTGAACCATGCGGGTTCCAAAATTTGGGAGTGTAGGACGATGAATACACCGAAGCCGCCCAGCAGTCCGGCATAGGCGCCTTTTAGGGTAACCCCGGACCATAGGGCGCCAAGGACCAAGGGGCCGGCGAAGGCGGCCATCATGCCCCCCACACCAATCCAGACTACTAAGGATACGTTCACATCCATCAGCGACCAGGCCATGACCATGCAGATTAACAACACGGCCACCGTGGACCATCGGCTGATGATCAGAACTCGCCGATCCAGTTGCTCTTGGCTCAGGTCTGGATGCAGCTTGGGTGCCAGTGTCCTGCGGTACAGGTCATTGGCAATGATCTGAGACGACGAGACCACCAAACCATCGGCGGTACTCATCACCGCGGACAGCACGCCCACGCCAATCAGGGCCGCAAGCCATGTGGGGAATAGCTCGATGAACAGTAGGGGCAGTGCCTGATTCGGATTTGCGCCGGATGCATAAAGCGCATCACCAAAGTAAACCCGGGCCAGCAAGCCGCCTACGCCCAGCAAGCCAAGGGTCAGGCCGAAGATGGCGGCTAGCTTAACGAACTGCAGGCGCGAACTGCCGGTGTCCAAGGCCCAGAGCTTATTGCCCAAGTGAGGTAGCAAGCCCAATGGCATGTGGGCAAAGGCAATGACGAAGATCGACCACCACGAATGGAATAGGGGTGTGTTCGGGTTGGTGGGAGAAACAAGGTCAGCATCCTGTTCCGCTAGATTGTCTACGATGCCGCTAAATCCGCCTTCCACACCCCAACCCATGGCGGTGAGGATAATGACCAGTATTGCAAGCAGCAGCATCATAAAGCCCTGCACGCCGTCCGTGAGAATGTCGGCATGGGCACCGCCCAGTACCACATAGATCAGCAGGATGAAGGTGGTAATGCCTAGCGCCCAAGCGGAGTCCAGACCCAGCATGATCTCGAACATCACTACGCCGGAGACCAGCTGGCCCGCCAGGTAGAAAAACAGCACCAAGGAGATTAGGGACACCATCAAGCGCATGGTGTCGGACTGATAGCGGTCGCCCAAATACTCGGGAATGGAGCGATTGCCGAATCGGTTGCCAGAGGTGGCCACCAGGCGCATGGAAATTAGGATGCCGACGTAGACGCCTACCGGGTAAAGAAAGTGCATCCAGAGCGTTGAAAGCCCCCATTCATAGGACATGGCCGGACTGCCGAGAAATGTTGCCCCGCTGGCAGTTGAGGCGGCAAAGGCCAGGGCCAAAAACACAGGACCATAGGCTCCACGAGCCGTGGCGAAATCGTCAGCGTGTTTGATTTGGCGTTGGGCGTAGACGCCAATACCCACCATTAGGCCCATATAGCCAAACAAGAAAATCCAGGACCAAGTGATCAGACTCATAGTAATACTCCCCTCAAGCGCTAACGTTAACCCGAAACCGTGTCCGAGTGGGGGCGATTGTTAGTTTTTGGTGGATTGAAGGGCAAAGACGTTCGGAAATGGCTCTACCACTCGAGACGTTGGCGACTTCGCATGTCCGCGAATGCATATGAACCGTTTGTTGTGGGGAACAAGGCAATGACCTAGCTTCTGAGGCTTGCGTCACGGTGGTTGAGACCCTTGCGGGGTTAGCAATCGCTGATCCAGAGAATCGCGCTTACCGGGTGTTCGTCCTACAAAAACGGCCGTAGCCTTGGAGGAAATGAAAGTTGTTTAACTCAGATTTACGAATGCGCCCTTAACTTGGGCAGGCATCGCCAACGAGTCAGGTCGGCATTGTTTGGTCGCGTACGCCTTGCCCGATTGTCTTGATCTGGTCGAATTCCGCCCGTCGCTTCGCCAGCTCTGCTGCCGACAGATTTGCAATGCTGTAAAAATCCGCCTTCCACTTCACGTCCTTTGACCAAGTCTGGGGTGACTGCACGGTGGTCGCCGGTGATTGGGCGGTCTCTAAGGTGTCTAGGGCCAGCCCTAGGGTGTCTAGCTGGGACTCGGGGTCATTGGGCTTGCCCGCAGAATTGCCCAAGGGGAAGTCACTGAACACGAACCGGGGCACGCCGCAGTGTTCCACAATGTCTTTGGCAGAACCCAGTACCACCGTTGGGACGCCATGAGCTTCCAGATGTCGCGCGGCCAAACTGACCGACTGATGGCAAACGGGTCAGTTGGCCACCAATATGGCCAGATCGATCTCATCGTCTTGCAGCATGGCCAGCAGGTCAGGACAGTCTTGGTGCTTGGTGGTGTCTTGGCTGCGATTGGTAGGCAGACCGTAATAGCGGGGTGATACCTCACCAATGATGCCTTGTGCTTGGGTCTTGCGCAGGGCGCCCAAAGGGAAGTAGCTGCCAATGTCTTCTGCTGTCGTATAGTCGCGGTCATAGCTGACGTGGGATATGCCAAGAAAGTCGTCCTTGCTCGCATCACCGGCGTAAACCCGATAAAACTTAGCTGCGGCGTTGTAAGGCGCCCCGGGCCCTTGGTCACCGGCCTCTGGCTTAAACGGGGCGGCGGTGGTCACCAAGCCCACTCGACTCTTTGTCACGGGTTTACTCAGCGGCTGAAAAGGCACATCGCTAAAGTGCGCCCATTTGTAGGGATTGTTGTAGCCAAGGGCTAAGTAATAGTCCCGCATGCGCTGCATGTAGGGCAGGGGGTGGTTGGTAGTCTGGCTGCTCACCCTAGACTGGCGCCAATCGGGGCAAGCGTGGCTGGCGCGCGGTGGGTAGGTGGTCGTCTAGGTCGGCGATCAGGTCGCTTTTGAGTGCGGCGCAGCGGGGGTCGTCCCAACGATTGACCAGCGAGCCCGGATCCTCGGCCAAGTTGTAAAGCTCGCCCTCAGTGCCTGCGTACAGTGAGCTTTCGCCATAGCGTGAGCACACCCATTGATCTTGGTAAATGCTTTGCAGGTTGAGGCTGACCGGCCCGTGTTCGCTCTCCCATTCCGTGAGCACCCGTTCTCGGCGTTGATTCACGGCTTCGGCCTCGCTCTTGGGAAGTGGTTGGCCCTCGACCCAGTCTGGCTCAGCGATGCCAGCGATTTGGCAAAAGGTCTGAGCCAAATCCAGATGCCCGACCGGGGCGTTGACCTCAGCAGGGGCAACATTGGCGTTAGGTGCCGGGCGCCAAATCAGCGGCAGGCGCATGAGAGAGTCTACGTGGTAGGCGCCCTTGAACAGCAAGCCGTAATCCCCCTGCAGTTCGCCATGATCTGTGGTGAAGACGATATCCGTGTCCCCATCCCATCCGCGTTTTTGCAGGTAGCCAAAGACTTGGGCGCAGGCTTCGTCGATCAGCTCATTTTCGATGTGGGTATAGGCGTTAATCTCACGGATTTGATCCGGGGTCATATCGCAGGGCTTGAAGCCCCTGGGCGATTCTAAGTTGGCCCATAGGCTGCCGTCGAAGTAACCCATCCAGTGTTTGGGCTTATCTTTCAGCATCTCTGCGGCGGCCTCGGGGCTACCCGGATATAGCTCGGGCAAGGGTATATCCTGCCAGCGGAACCGTTGTTTTTCCGATGCAGGTGGATCCCAAGGATGATGAGGGTCAGGAAAACTCATCCACACAAACCAATCCTCGTCGTCGGACAAGGTGTCCAGCCAAGCCATGGTGCGCTGGGCTACCCAGTCTGTGTGGTACAGCTCCTTGGGTATGTCTGTGGGCCAAACCTGTACCGCTCCGGTGTCGCCGCTGGCGGCCATATTTTGCTGTCCCTTGTCGGTCACAGCCTGATAGCGCTTTGCATCAATGTCCGGATGATGCTCTGCCAGCCACAGATCGTAGTGGGAATGGCCCATGCCAAAGTGGTTGGCTAGCTCCATATGCTCGAAGCCCCGGTGAGGGCCTCGTTCGCCTAGGGCGGCCATACGGTTCTCGTAAAAGTCCTCGCCAGAGCCTAGCCAAGGTTCAAAGTGTGCCTTGCCGAGAATCGCCGTGCGGTAATTGTGTTGCTGCAACCAGTGGGCCACGGTGGGGGTGTCTTCGGGCAAGCTGACCCCATTCATCCAGACGCCATGACTGGCCACATGCTGCCCGGTCATGATGGTGGCTCGGGCCGGCATACAGATCACATTTTGGTTGTGGGCACGCCGGTAGTTGATGCCGGATTCCGCCAAACTGTCGATGGCCGGGGTGCGGGCAACCTGCCCGCCGTTGCAGCCTAGAGCGTCGTAGCGCATTTGATCTGTGGTGATGAAGAGTATCTTTCTACCCATTGTTTTTGCTCGATATTAAGTGATGAAGCAGGTTGAGAGCGGGGCAGTTTTAGCCATCGAGGTTTTTGCCCAGCGCCTTGGCCTCGGTTTCATAGTTGGCGTAAGAATCCTTCAAGGTGGCGGAGTTAAGGATGACCTCGGCACACAGGGTATCGGTCTGGGCATCAATCACTCGGGTCATTATCCAGTTGGACTCGGTGCGCCTGCTCTCGCTTAGGGCGATGATCTCTCGCTCTAGCTTGTAAGGATGATCCACAAACAGCGGGCCGTTGATCATTTTCATTTCTTGGGCGGCAAATAAGCCGATGGCAGGGCCCTTAGTCCGGAAACCAGACTGGCCGCTCGTGTACTGGGTTAGCACACTGATCATCTCTAACGGAATGACCGCACGCCCCCAAGGGTTGTCGTCACTGTAGTAGGGGTGTTGTTCGGTAATTTTTTGCAGCTTTTCTTCTAGGCTGAAGGGATACATGGCCCCCATGTTTTGATCAAAAGCCATTTGGGCTTGTTCGGGGTTGCCTGCACCTAGCTGGCCCACCTCAAGTTCGCTAAGAATCACCGGTTGATCCGCCGGTCGCAGTTTGGCTCGGCGTCTGTCCAGTTCGGTTTCTCCGTAGTCTGGGCCTAAGGACGCGGTACCCGTCAGCACCGGTGTGCCGTCGCGCTTTTCAGCACTGATCTTAGCTACTTGGTCCGGGGCCACATGCTCTACCATGACACGCACTTCTTCGCCTTCCACTACCATGGTTTGATAGTGGGCGCTAATGCAGCCACGCTCGAACCAGGCATCGCCAAATACCTCGTGAAGCAGCGGCACGAATTGACTGAAGTGAGTGGGGCCTTCAATAGGCGCGCCGGCAAAGCCGAGGTCTTCCGCCATTTGATCGTCATGGATGGACAAATGACCGTCATATTCTTGATCGCCAAGCATTTGGCGCGGTTTGCGAAATTCTCCTACGAGCAAGTTGGATTCGGTCATTGAATATCCCCTCAATTGCGTTCAAAACAAAAGAAAGTTAGCAGAACAAATGTGCAAAGTCCTAGGCGGGGCGTTCGCGCTGGCACCGGCGTTGGCGTCTGCGGCGCAGATATGGTGAGATAACCGGCTCTTAAAGGCAGGGGCGGTTTAATGACTTACGCGCACAGAAATGACATTTACGACGCAGATACCCACATGATGGAACCGCCCAATTGGTTGGTGGAGTTCGCCGACGCCAAAGTGCGGCCCCATGTGGCGGAGTTCGCCCAGGATAATCCTGTTGCCAAGGAGAGAGCGGAGCTTGGGGTGCGCAGTTACGAAAAACGTCAGCAAGACGCCGCCGCCTATGCCGATGCCGAGCAGTCGTTTATGTCCATGAAGTACAAGGGGTTTCAGGGCTTAGGCGCTTGGGATCGTGATGAGCGGGTGCGGGTAAACGATCTGCTCGGGTTCAAGGCCCATATCGTGTTTCCTACCTCGGCTTTTGATCAGGTGCAGAACGCCAAAGATCCAGAAATCTTTGCGGGCTCGGTTCAGGCGTTAAATCGAGGCTTGGCGAGTTTTTGCGAAACCGATTCGCGCATGCATGGTGCGGCCTACATTCCCTTTCGGCACGGGCCTGAGACGGCGATGACCTTTTTGGACGCTGCCATCGCTCAGAATTTTTCGATTGTCATGATCGACACCATTGCGCCTCAGGGCACTCGGGCCTTCACTCACCCTGACTTTGATCCGATTTGGGCCAAAATTCAGGATGCGGATATGGCCATCACCATTCACGTAGGCACCGATGGGGGCTGGGATCCGGTACCCCTGTCGTTTTACAACAACGGCGGCAACGTGCCCCAGCATGTTGAGGGTGATGCACCTCGGGATGCCATCGCCTATATGGGTATTCAGTACAACGCGGAGCTGTTTTTAGCGGCAATGATTTTTGATGGAGTATTTCACCGCTTTCCGCGCTTGCGGGTGGGCGTTGTGGAGTTGGGCGCGTCGTGGATCGTGTCGTGGATGAAACATTTGGATCAGGCGTTTAGAGCCTTTCGACGCCTGCAGGATTTGTCTCAGGTACAAATGCAGCCGTCGGAATATGTGCAAAAACATATCAAGGTCACACCCTTTGCCGGGGAAGACGTGGGTTGGCTGCTGAAATCTGAAGCCCAAAATTTACTGCTGTTCGCATCGGACTATCCTCATCACGAGGGTACCGATGACCCCATCGCGCGGTTTGAAAAGACCATGGAGGGCGTTAGTGAAGGGGCTAAGCAGAAGTTCTATGCGGACAATTTCCGCGAGCTGTTGGGTAGCCACCTAACCACCTAACACAATCAACTGAGATACAAACAAACTGACGTAAAGGAGAGAGTCACAGTGCAGGATATTTATATTGTTGAAGCGGCGCGAAGCCCCATCGGTAAGCGAGGCAAGGGACTGGCTGGACTGATGCCAGCAGATTTGTTGGGCAAGGTTCAGCGAGGGGCACTGGAGCGTGCGGGTATTGACCCTGCCAACGTGGGCCAGATCATTGGCGGCTGCGTTTCCCAGGTGAATCAGCAGTCTTTTAACATCGCGCGAATCGCTTGGCTGTCTCAGGGCTTTCCCGAAGAAGTGGCCGCGACAACGGTGGATTCTCAATGTGGTTCCAGTCAGCAAGCGACATCCTTGGGAGCGGCCATGATCGGCTCCGGTATGGAGGACATTGTGATGGCCTGCGGAGTCGAGATGATGTCCGTTATTCCCCTAGGCTCCAACATGGCTGGCGGCGTTCCCATGGGCGAGAGCTACATGCAGCACTATCAGCCTACTAGCCAATTCCAAGGTGCGGCGATGATCGCAGAGGAATATCAAATCACTCGTCAAGATACCGATGCCTTTGGCCTTTCCAGTCAAGAAAAAGCCATTGCCGCCTGGGAAGAGGGCCGCTTTGATCGGGAAATCGTGCCGGTAGAGGCCCCGGTGTTGGACAAAGAAGGTAACCCCACTGGCGAGACCCACACCGTGAGTCGGGACGAGGGGCTACGTGCCACGGATATGGAATCCTTGGCGTCTCTGCAGGCGGTTCCTGGCCAAGAGATTCATACAGCGGGTTCCAGCTCCCAAGTATCCGACGGTGCGGCCGTGGTGATCTTGGCCAGTGGATCTGCGGTTGAAAAATACGGTCTTAAGCCCCGGGCGAAAATTCGCGCTACCACCTTGGTGGGTTGCGATCCGGTGACCATGCTGAAAGGTCCAATTCCTGCCACTGAGAAAGTGCTGGCACAGACGGGTTTGAGCATCGATGAGATTGACACCTTTGAAGTGAATGAGGCCTTTGCGTCGGTGGTTCTAGCCTGGCAAAAGGCCGTGGGCGCAGATGAAGCCAAGGTCAATCCCAATGGCGGGGCCATCGCCCTGGGTCATCCCACGGGTTCCACCGGGGCACGACTCATTACCACGGCTTTGCACGAACTGGAGCGCACCCAAGGTCGTTACGGCCTGATTGCCATGTGCTGCGGCGGCGGTCTAGGCACTGGTACGGTGATAGAGCGGATCTGATCCTACTTTGGTAGCGATTCGCTCGCTAATAACAACCCATGTGCTGGCCGCTCGGTCAGCTTGCTTCTCCGGGCCTGTGGCGCAGGACCCTATCCAGAGGTTGCACAGTTCATGAGCAAAATGAGACTTCGAGGATTCGAAAGTGCCCCGGGCCAACGCCATGTCACCGAGGCTGATCGGTACCTTTATCGTCAAGAGCCGCCGAAGTACCGGCTTGCGATTATCGGCACAGGAACCATGGGGCAGGAGCATATGCGGGTGGCGGCGCTGTTGGGTCGGGCAACCATTCACGGCATTTACGATAGTGCGGCCCATAGTATGGAAATGGCGCAGGCTAATTTTCGGCCCCTTCAGGCAGAAGCACTGGTGCTTTACGACAGCCTAGAGGCCGCTTGCGAGGATCCGGTGGTGGACGCGCTGCTCATTTGCACGCCAAACTTCAGCCATTTCGAGATTCTGCAAACAGCCATGGCATCGGGCAAACCCATTTTTTTGGAAAAGCCCATGGCCACGGATCTGCAAGATGCCGCAGCCATTGTCGCAGCGGCCGATAAGTACACATCGTTCATTCAAATCGGGTTGCAGTATCGCTACAAACCCCAGTATTTAGAGGCATTTTCGGAAGCGCTAGAACGTGGTTCTCTGGGTGATATCAAGACCATTAGTGTCAGTGAATACCGGCCGCCGTTTCTCGACAAAGTTGGTCAGTGGAACAAGTTTCAGCGATTTAGTGGTGGCACCTTGGTAGAAAAGTGCTGTCACTACTTTGATCTGATCAACCTG
>JAQWIX010000063.1 GCA_029248675.1 Pseudomonadales bacterium
AAAATCTCGCATCTCACCACCGTAAACTTCCGCACATACCCGCGTCAGCGCCGCTGTCAGCGTCGTCTTACCATGGTCTACGTGTCCTATCGTCCCCACGTTTACGTGAGGCTTGTTACGTTCAAATTTTTCCTTAGCCATGCTGGCCTCCCTTTTGCGTATATATCGTTAATTGTTTTAGGGGTTTAGTGGGTCAGTCGACGAATGCCCAACCGATCCATCACGTTTTCTGGCACTTCTGCGTAATTCACAAATTCCATGGTGTAGGTGGCGCGGCCCTGTGAACGACTACGTAAATCAGTGGAGTAGCCGAACATTTCCGACAGTGCTACTTCTGCGCGCACCAACTTACCCGAGGGACTTTCGTCCATACCGGAAATCATGCCTCGGCGGCGATTCAAGTCCCCCACCACGTCGCCCATAAATTTTTCAGGGGTAACGACCTCGACGGTCATAACTGGCTCTAGCAGCGCGGGGTTGGCACTGAGTACTGCCTCTCGAAGCGCCATAGAGGCGGCAATTTTGAACGCCATTTCGGAGGAATCGGTTTCGTGAAAGGAGCCACCGATTAGGGTTGCACGGATACCCATCAGGCGGTGCCCGGCCAATACGCCGTTGCGCATTTGATCCTGAATGCCTTGATCAATGACCGGCACATATTCCGCCGGAATCTGGTCTTTAGAACTTTCGTTAATAAATTCGTAAGCGTACTGCCCGTCTTCATCTTTCAACGGTTCGACACGCAATTTAACGTGACCGTACTGACCTCTTCCGCCAGCCTCTCGTATGAACTCGGCCTCGCGCTCTATGCTTTGGCGGATGGTTTCTCGATAGGAAACCTGAGGCTTACCAATGTTGGCAGCGACAGAAAACTCCCGCTTCATTCGATCGACAATAATCTCAAGGTGCAGCTCACCCATACCAGAAATAATGGTTTGCCCTGTGTCTTTGTCGGTCTCAACTCGAAACGACGGATCCTCTTGGGCCAGTTTGGCTAGGGCCTGAACCAGCTTGTCTTGATCGGCAACGGACTTGGGTTCTACCGCAACCGCAATCACCGGTTCTGGGAACTCCATACGCTCTAGCGTAATTGCATGTTCCTTTGCGCACAGGGTTTCACCGGTGCTAACATCTTTTAGGCCAATTACCGCTGCAATGTCGCCCGCTCGCACCTCATTAATCTCTTCTCGATTGTTCGCATGCATTTGCACCATGCGGCCGATGCGCTCGCGTTTTCCTTTAATTGGATTAAGAACTTGGTCGCCGGTCTTGAGCACTCCGGAGTAGACTCGAAAGAAAGTCAGCGTTCCGACAAAGGAATCTGTGGCAATTTTGAAGGCCAAGGCGGCAAAAGGCGCATCGTCCTCGGATTGGCGCTGGGCTGGACTGCCGTCACTCAATTCGCCCTCGATGGCTTTAACCTCGGTAGGCGCCGGCAGATAATCAATTACGGCATCTAACATTGGCTGCACGCCTTTGTTCTTAAACGCGCTGCCGCAGGTCGCCAAAACAATTTCGTTGGCCAAGGTGCGAATGCGCAGGCCTTCTTTTATTTGCTCAACGGATAGGTCGCCATGGTCGAGGTAATGCTCCATCAACTCATCCTTGGCTTCGGCGGCCGCTTCTATCAGCGCCTCTCGATATTCGGCTGCCTGTTCTTGCAGCTCGTCGGGGATCTCTTGCGCCTGTTGAGTCAGACCTTGATCTGACTCATCGAAAGTAACAGCTTGCATGGAGATCAGGTCAATCACCCCGTTGAAATGCTCTTCGGCACCCCATGCCAACTGAAGAGGCACCGGCGTGGCGCCTAGGCGTTCTTCGATTTGCTCCAATACGCGAAAGAAGTCTGCGCCTTGTCGATCCATTTTGTTGACGAAAACCAACCGAGGCACTTGGTATTTATCGGCTTGCCGCCAAACGGTTTCTGATTGCGGCTCGACCCCCGAGGTACCGCAAAAAACTACCACAGCGCCGTCCAGCACCCTGAGGCTCCGCTCAACTTCGATGGTGAAGTCAACGTGCCCCGGGGTATCGATTATGTTGATGCGGTGCTGGTCGTACTGTTGCTGGCTGCCGGACCAAAAACAGGTTGTGGCAGCAGAAGTGATCGTAATCCCCCGCTCCTGCTCCATCCAGTCCATGACCGCAGCGCCGTCGTGGACTTAGCCTATTTTGTGGGAGATGCCAGTATAAAAAAGCACTCGCTCGGTGGTCGTCGTTTTGCCGGCGTCCACATGAGCGACGATGCCTATATTGCGATAGCGATTTATAGGCGTCGTGCGGGCCATAGAAAATACTGCTGCTGGTGGTCGAGGTACTGCTTAGTAGCGGTAGTGGGCAAAAGCCTTGTTTGCATCGGCCATGCGGTGCGTATCTTCACGCTTCTTCACGGCGCTGCCGCGGCCATCGGCTGCATCCATCAGCTCCCCAGCGAGCCGAGCTGCCATGGACTTTTCGCTGCGTGAGCGAGCGCTGTCTACAAGCCAGCGCATGGCTAGGGCGTTGCGGCGTGATGGTCGCACTTCCACTGGCACCTGATAGGTCGCTCCACCGACACGACGAGATTTAACCTCAACCATGGGGGCGATAGCATCAAGCGCTTTATCAAATGTTTCGATTGGATCGGCACCGTCTCGGCTTTGCACACGGTCTAGTGCGCCGTAAACGATACGCTCTGCCACAGCTTTCTTGCCACTAACCATTACGTGGTTGATGAACTTGGCGATGACTTGATTGTGGAACTTAGGATCGGGAAGTACTTCCCGTTTCGCGACGACTCGACGTCTTGGCATGAGTTTCTCCTTTCTTCAGGTATCCCCTGAACTCACCAGGGCCTTACTGAGAATGATGTTAGTGTTTGGTTAGCGTTCTATTTCGGTCGCTTGGCGCCGTACTTGGAACGACCTTGGCGGCGATCGGCAACACCGGAGGTGTCTAGAGAGCCACGAATGGTGTGGTAACGCACACCGGGCAGATCCTTCACTCGACCGCCACGAATCAGAACTACAGAGTGCTCCTGCAGATTGTGCCCTTCGCCGCCAATGTAAGAAGTCACTTCATAGCCGTTGGTCAGACGCACACGGCAAACTTTGCGTAACGCAGAGTTTGGTTTCTTCGGCGTGGTGGTATACACACGCGTACATACTCCTCGACGCTGCGGGCAAGCCTGTAGCGCAGGGACAATGTTCTTTACAACCTTGCGCTTGCGAGGCTTACGGACTAACTGGCTAATTGTTGCCATCTTTATTCGATCTCCGTCGTTTCTTGCGCGAGCCAGTTCATTTGAACCTTTGGCGTCTACGCAATTGTTTCCGCCCCCTGTATTGGGGGGCCGCATTCTAATCGGGCCTTAGACGATTAACAAGGGCCGAGAGCCTTGGCTTTACTTAGAGCCAAGGCGCCCAAGCCGATTAATCCATTGTCTTGCCGTTCTTATTCAGCTTCTCGAGCGGACAAGGCTTCACTCAGCGCCTGCTCGATGTCATCCGCCGTCACCGTATCACTGCCACCGGCCATATCTTCTTCGCGCTGACGCTTACGATCCGCGTGATATGACAATCCAGTACCCGCAGGAATCAGTCGCCCTACAACAACGTTTTCCTTCAGGCCGCGCAGATAATCCTGCTTGCCTGTCACAGCGGCCTCGGTGAGAACGCGCGTTGTTTCTTGGAAGGACGCTGCTGAGATAAACGATTCCGTGGCCAAAGACGCCTTGGTTATGCCCAACAACAAGCGCTGGTATTCCGCAGGGGCCTTGCCTTCCGCTTCCAATGCCAAGTTCCCTTCCCGCAACGCTGTGTATTCCAACTGCTCTCCGCGGATGAAGTCGGAATCGCCGGAGTGGGTAATTTCGACCTTGCGCAACATCTGGCGGCAAATCACCTCGATGTGCTTATCGTTAATCGTCACACCCTGAAGTCGGTAAACTTCTTGAATCTCGTTGACGATGTACTTAGCAAGTTCCTCTACCCCTTTCAGGCGCAGGATGTCGTGAGCACTGTACGGCCCGTCGCAGACTGTTTCGCCTCGCTCCACCTGCTCGCCATCGAATACACCGATGTTGCGCCACTTCGGAATCAAGGTTTCTACCGGATCAGCACCTGCCGGAGTAATAACCAATCGGCGCTTGCCCTTGGTCTCTTTACCGAATGAAACGGTACCTGTGGCTTCGGCTAGAATCGCAGGCTCTTTCGGCTTGCGCGCCTCAAACAGGTCGGCCACCCGCGGCAGACCACCCGTAATATCGCGGGTTTTGGATCCTTCCTGAGGAATACGGGCGATGATGTCACCGATGCCAATTTTACCGCCGTCTTCCATGTTCAGGATGGCATTGCTTGGCATGAAGTAGTTTGCTGGTACTTCACTACCCGGCAAGTTCACAGTATTACCCTTGGCATCGTTCAACCGTACTGCTGGGCGCAGGTCTTTCGCCGCGCTGGGCCGGTCTTTCGGATCCAGAACCGTAATGTTCGTCAGACCGGTAAGGTCGTCCGTTTGACGATTCATGGAAAGACCTTCTTCCATTTCCACGAAGGTTGCTACACCGGCCACTTCCGCAACGATTGGGTGCGTGTGTGGATCCCACTGAGCGATTACCTGACCGGCTTCAACCGCATCAGCTTCGGCAACCGATATCACTGCGCCGTAAGGCAGCTTGTAACGCTCCCGCTCACGACCGTGCTCATCTGCTACCGCAATGGCGCCGGACCGGGAAATCGCGACCAACTCGCCAGACTCGCGCTTGACGGTCTTCAGATTGTGCAGGCGAATGGTGCCGCCGTGTTTAACTTGAATGTTATCTACCGCGGTTGCACGAGATGCCGCACCACCGATGTGGAAGGTACGCATAGTTAGCTGGGTACCTGGCTCACCAATGGACTGAGCTGCGATAACGCCAACAGCTTCGCCCACATTGACCAAGTGACCTCGTGCCAAATCGCGCCCGTAACATGTGCGACATACGCCGTGGGAGGTTTCACAGGTGATCGCCGATCGGACGATCATCTCGTCAACACCCAACTCGTCGAGCTTTTCTACCCAAGCCTCGTCGATTAGGGTGCCGCGCTCTACCAACAACGTTTTGCCATCAGCCGCATACACGTCTTCGGCAACGGTTCGGCCCAGCACGCGGTCAGCTAGCGCTTCAACGATGTCGCCGCCTTCAATAATCGCCGTGGTATACAGGCCAGCATTGGTGCCGCAATCTTCGTCTGTGATCACAACGTCTTGAGCCACGTCGACCAAACGGCGGGTCAAATAACCCGAGTTTGCTGTCTTCAGCGCCGTATCCGCCAGTCCCTTTCGAGCGCCGTGGGTGGAGATGAAGTAGTCGTTTACCGTCAAGCCTTCACGGAAGTTGGCGGTAATGGCGTTTTCAATGATGCTGCCATCAGGTCGCGCCATCAGACCACGCATACCTGCCAGCTGACGTATCTGGGCTGGCGAGCCCCGGGCTCCGGAGTCTGCGTACATATAGACGCTGTTAAAGGATTCCTGTTCTTCGGTTTCGCCGTCACGGTTGGTAACTTCTTCTTTAGAAATTCCGTCCATCATCGAGCGCGCGACTAGGTCGTTTGCTCGTAGCCAGATATCCACCACCTTGTTGTACTTCTCGCCTTGGGTAACCAAGCCTGAGGCGTACTGTGATTCGATCTCTGCGACTTCAGCTTCGGCCTCTCCAATGATGCGCTCCTTGGCATCTGGGATAACGAAGTCTTCAACACCGATGGAGGCGCCGGATGCTGTGGACTGAGCAAACCCTGCGTACATCAGTTGGTCTGCGAAGATCACCGTATCTTTCAGGCCGCACCGTCGGTAGCAGTCATTAATCAAATTAGAAATGCTCTTTTTGTCCATGGTCTTGTTAACCATGGAGAAGGGCAGCGCGTTGGGCACAATGGCATACAGCAGAGTTCTACCTACCGTGGTGTCGTGGAGTACTCGCTTCGCAACCGTTTCGCCGTCTTCACCGGTCACTTGATCTTCGATACGAACTTTCACGCGCGCATGAAGGTCTACCTGCTTTGCGTAATAGGCGCGATGCACTTCATCCACGTTAGCAAACACTGTGCCTTCGCCGCGGGCGTTAACCTTTTCTCGGGTCATGTAGTAGATGCCCAAAATTACATCCTGAGACGGCACGATGATGGGTTCACCACTGGCCGGAGACAGAATGTTGTTGGTAGACATCATCAGTGCGCGACTTTCCAGCTGAGCTTCCAGCGTCAGAGGAACGTGGACAGCCATTTGGTCGCCGTCAAAGTCAGCGTTATATGCGCTACAGACCAATGGGTGCAGCTGAATGGCCTTACCTTCGATCAACACAGGCTCGAACGCTTGAATGCCCAAACGGTGCAGTGTTGGCGCTCGGTTCAACATTACCGGGTGTTCACGAATCACGTCAGCCAAAATATCCCAAACTTCGGGTGTCTCACGCTCGACCATTTTCTTGGCGGCCTTGATCGTGGTCGCCAACTGCCGATCTTCTAAGCGGCCAAAAATGAAGGGCTTGAACAACTCCAAGGCCATCTTCTTGGGTAGGCCACACTGATGCAGACGTAGCGTTGGGCCTACAACGATCACGGAACGACCGGAGTAATCCACGCGCTTACCCAACAGGTTCTGTCGGAAGCGACCTTGCTTACCCTTGATCATGTCTGCCAAAGATTTCAGCGGGCGCTTGTTAGAGCCGGTAATGGCTCGGCCACGCCGGCCGTTATCCAGCAACGCATCCACGGACTCTTGAAGCATGCGCTTTTCGTTTCGCACGATGATGTCTGGGGCCGCGAGATCCAATAGGCGCTTGAGTCGATTGTTACGGTTGATCACGCGACGGTACAGATCGTTGAGGTCTGACGTAGCGAAACGACCGCCATCCAGCGGGACCAGTGGCCGCAAATCCGGTGGCAGAACAGGCAATACCGTCATGATCATCCATTCAGGCTTGTTACCTGAACGAACAAAGGCTTCCATAAGCTTCAGGCGCTTGGAAAACTTTTTGATCTTGGTTTCGGAGTTGGTAGCAGGAATCTCTTCCCGCAGCACTTCGATTTCATGATCCATATCTAGGTTAAGAAGCAATTGCTGAACTGCCTCTGCACCCATGCGAGCGTCGAATTCATCGCCGTACTCTTCTATCTTAAGATAGTACTCTTCGTCCGACAGCAACTGCCCGATTTCCAGATCCGTCATACCCGGATCGATCACCACAAAGGATTCGAAATACAGAATTCGTTCGATATCACGAAGGGTCATGTCCAGCAGCAAGCCAATTCGGCTGGGCAGTGACTTCAAGAACCAGATGTGCGCGGTAGGACAGGCCAGTTCGATATGGCCCATACGCTCACGACGCACCTTGGTCAGTGTCACTTCGACACCACACTTTTCGCAGATCACCCCGCGATGCTTCAGGCGCTTATATTTTCCGCACAAGCACTCATAGTCTTTTACCGGCCCGAAAATTCGTGCACAAAAAAGACCGTCGCGCTCAGGTTTGAACGTACGATAGTTAATGGTTTCTGGCTTTTTAACTTCACCAAAGGACCAAGAACGGATCATTTCTGGAGAAGACAACCCGATACGCAGCGCGTCAAATTCCTCAACGTCGCTCTGGGATTTCAGCAGATTAAGTAAGTCTTTCACGATGTTTCCTTATATTCTTTTGGAGCAATTCAAGTGGTTTTACCTTGCTTGAATCCGTTCAGTCGGTTTCCAACTCGATGTTGATCCCCAGAGACCGAATCTCCTTAACCAACACGTTGAAGGACTCCGGCATACCCGGCTCCATTTTGAAATCACCATCCACAATGTTTTTGTACATCTTCGTTCGGCCATTCACGTCGTCGGATTTAACCGTCAACATTTCCTGCAGCGTATAAGCCGCGCCGTACGCCTCTAGCGCCCACACTTCCATCTCACCGAAGCGCTGACCACCAAATTGCGCCTTACCACCCAACGGCTGCTGGGTTACCAAGCTGTAGGAGCCTGTGCTTCTGGCGTGCATCTTGTCATCGACCAGGTGGTTGAGCTTGAGCATGTACATGTAGCCCAAGGTCACCGGTCGGTCGAAGGCATCACCAGTACGACCATCGTACAAGGTGGTCTGCCCACTGCCAGGCAGCTCAGCCAACTCCAACATCTTCTTGATCTCGGACTCCGCAGCGCCGTCAAAGGCGCGGGTGGCGAATGGCAAACCTGAGGTCAGGTTCTTCGCCAAATCCAATACCTGTGAGTCATTCAAACTCTTCAGATCTGCTGGCGCACCGCCCACTTGGTTGTATACCTCGTCCAAGAATTTGCGGATTTCAGCGGTCTTTTGCTGCTGCTCCAGCATGGTATTGATCCGACGACCAATGCCATGGGCCGCCCACCCTAGGTGTGTTTCCAGCACCTGGCCCACGTTCATCCGAGAGGGCACACCCAAGGGGTTTAGCACGATGTCTACGGGCTCACCGTTTTCATCGAAGGGCATGTCTTCTACCGGCATGATCACCGAGATCACGCCCTTGTTGCCGTGACGGCCAGCCATCTTGTCACCAGGCTGAATGCGTCGCTTGATGGCCAAGTACACTTTCACGATCTTCAAAACACCGGGCGCAAGGTCGTCACCGGTTTCGATCTTACCGCGCTTGTCTTCGTAGATAGCGTCGAGGCCTTCCTTGCGTTCCTGCAGGTGAGCCTCAGCTTTTTCCAGCTGCTCGTTCAGCTTGTCATCCTTCATACGAATGCGGAACCAATCGTCGGAAGCCAGCTCGCTCAGATACGCTTCATCAATGGCTTTGTCTTTGCTCAGACCCGGAGCGCTGGCCACCTTGCCACCAACTAAGGCTCGCTGCAGTCTTTCGAAGGTAGCCGCTTCGATGATGCGCATTTCGTCATCCAAATCCTTGCGGATTTTGGTCATCTGCGCTTGCTCAATGTCTTTCGCCCGCTCGTCTTTTTCAACGCCGTCTCGGGTGAATACCTGTACGTCGATCACCGTGCCCTTGACGCTGCTCGGTACGCGCTGGGACGTGTCTTTCACGTCCGAGGCTTTCTCACCGAAAATCGCCCTGAGCAGTTTTTCTTCTGGTGTTAACTGAGTCTCACCCTTCGGAGTGACCTTACCCACCAGAATGTCCCCGGCACCCACTTCAGCGCCAATATAAACGATGCCTGATTCGTCAAGTTTGGACAGAGCGCCTTCACCGACATTAGGAATGTCACTGGTAATTTCCTCTGGCCCTAACTTAGTGTCCCGGGCAATACAGGTCAGCTCTTGAATATGGATACTGGTGAAACGATCCTCTTTCACCACGCGCTCAGATACCAAAATGGAATCTTCGAAGTTGTAGCCATTCCATGGCATGAATGCGATACGCATGTTCTGACCCAGAGCCAACTCGCCCATATCAATGGACGGACCGTCCGCCAGAATATCCCTAGCGCTGATCACATCGCCCGGCTTGACCAATGGTCGCTGGTTAATACAAGTATTTTGATTGGAGCGGGTAAACTTGGTCAGTGTGTAAATGTCCACACCAGCATCGCCGGCTTCAGTCTCGGCATCGGCAACCCGTACGACGATTCGACTAGCATCTACGCTATCGATTACGCCGCCGCGCTTGGCAATCACACACACACCGGAATCTCGAGCAACATTGCGCTCCATACCGGTGCCAACCAATGGCTTTTCAGCCCGTAGCGTAGGCACAGCCTGACGCTGCATGTTGGAACCCATCAATGCTCGGTTTGCATCGTCGTGCTCTAAGAACGGTATCAACGACGCTGCGACGGAAACCACCTGCTTGGGAGATACGTCCATAAAGTCGACGTTTTCCGTAGCGGTTTTGGTGAATTCATTTTGATGTCGTACGTCGATCAACTCTTCGGTGAAGCGACCCTTGGCATCGATTGGCGCACTGGCCTGAGCGATGACGTATTGAGCTTCATCAATGGCTGACAGATATTCAACTTCCTTGGTCACTACACCTTTAACAACTCGATGATACGGAGACTCTAGGAAACCGTATTCGTTGGTTTGGGCATAGGTTGCCAAGCTGTTAATCAGACCAATGTTCGGTCCTTCCGGCGTTTCAATAGGGCAAACGCGTCCATAGTGCGTTGGGTGTACGTCACGAACCTCAAAGCCCGCTCGCTCCCGGGTTAAACCACCCGGCCCAAGAGCAGAGACTCTGCGCTTGTGGGTGACCTCGGACAATGGATTGTTTTGGTCCATAAACTGGGACAGTTGGGAGGAACCAAAGAATTCTTTTACCGCTGCGGCGACGGGCTTCGCGTTAATCATATCTTGGGGCATCAGGCCTTCAGACTCAGCCAAGCTCAGCCGCTCCTTCACGGCCCGCTCGACGCGGATAAGCCCTACACGGAACTGGTTCTCAGCCATTTCGCCCACGGAACGTATGCGTCGGTTACCAAGGTGGTCGATGTCGTCCACGGTACCCTTACCGTTACGAATATCGATCAGCGTCTTCAGCACGTCGACAATGTCTTCTTTAGACAGGATGCCTTCGCCTACGATTTCTTCACGGCCTAGACGACGGTTGAACTTCATCCGACCAACACCGGACAAGTCGTACCGGTCATTAGAGAAAAACAGGTTACTGAACAAGTTTTCCGCTGACTCTTTTGTGGGTGGCTCACCCGGGCGCATCATGCGATAGATTTCTACCAACGCTTCAAGTTTGTTGGAGCTTGGATCAACGCGCATGGTGTCTGAAATGAACGGACCACAATCGAGGTCGTTGGTATAGATGGTTTCTAAACTGCTGACTTTAAGCTCGAACAGTTTTTCCAGCACTTCCTCGGTAATGATGGAGTTGCATGGCACCGCAACCTCACCCGTGGACTCATCAACGATATCTTTCGCGGTAATTTGTTCGAGCAAGTACTCTCGCGGAACCGCCAATTGTTTCATGCCGCTGTCTTCCAGCAGGCGCACGTGACGAGCGGTGATACGACGGCCAGTTTCGACAATAACCTTGCCATTGGGACCGACGATATCAAAGCTTGCTACCTCACCGCGCAGGCGCTCTGCGATGAGTTTGATAGAAACGTCTTCACCCTTGATCGACACGGTATTGGTGTCGAAGAAGGTTTCCAAGATCTCTTCACTGGAGTACTCAAGCGCACGCAAAATGATGGATGCAGGCAACTTTCGACGGCGGTCAATTCGGACAAAAACTGCGTCCTTCGGATCGAACTCGAAGTCCAACCAAGAACCTCGGTAAGGAATGACCCGGGCGTTATAGAGGAGCTTGCCTGAACTGTGGGTTTTACCTTTATCGTGATCAAAAAACACGCCTGGAGACCGGTGCAGCTGGGACACGACAACGCGCTCGGTGCCATTTATCACAAAGGTGCCGTTGTCGGTCATGAGCGGAATTTCGCCCATGTACACTTCTTGTTCTTTTACGTCCTTGACCTTCTTACTGGAAGATTCCTTGTCGTAAATGATCAGCCGCACTTTCACTCTCAGTGGTGCTGCATAGGTAATGCTTCGAGACACGCACTCCTTCACATCGAAGGTTGGCTCTCCGAGCCGGTAATCTACGTACTCTAATTCGGCGCTGCCAGAATAGCTGGCGATGGGGAACACCGATTTGAATGCGGCATGCAGGCCAGACTCAGCGCGATCTTCTGCGCTTGTGCCCACCTGTAAAAACTTGCTGTAAGAGTCGGTTTGGATCGCCAACAAATAGGGCAGTTCCATTTTCTCGGACAATTTTCCGAAATCTTTCCGAATGCGCTTCCTTTCAGTAAAGCTGTAAGCCATGCGAATCTCCTACGTGGTCAACATCGAATCCAACGTGCTTTCCTCGGACAAGCACGAGAAGCTGGCACCAAGCTGCTTTTTCAACAGCTCGGTCCAGCTATGTAGCGCTACTTAATGTAGCGCTTTTCAAAAGGCTAACGGTGGCTGTCCTACTTCAGTTCAACCGTAGCGCCAGCTTCTTCAAGCTGCTTTTGAATGTCGTCTGCTTCGTCCTTGGAGACGCCTTCTTTGATCGCTGAAGGTGCATCGTCTACCAGGGCCTTCGCTTCTTTCAGACCTAAGCCCGTGATAGCGCGTACCGCCTTAATGACATTCACTTTCTTGTCACCAGCAGATGCAAGCATTACATCAAACTCAGTCTGTTCTTCAGCGCCACCAGCGCCAGCATCGCCGCCACCGGCTGCAGGTGCTGCAACGGCCACTGCGGCTGCCGCAGATACGCCGAACTTCTCTTCCATGTCTGCGATCAGCTCAACAACGTCCATGACGCTCATTTCTGCGATTGCATTCAACACATCATCTTTTGACAATGACATTCCATTTCTCCTAATTATCTAAAGCGATTCTTGGATTTACGCTTCTGCTTCCTTCTGATCTTTGACCGCAGCCACTACTCGAACCATCTTGCCGGGAACCTCGTTTAAGGTTTGAGCCAGCTTGATGATCGGGGCCTGCATTACGCTCATCAATTGAGAACGAGCCTCATCCAAGGTGGGCAGCTTAGCCACGCGATCGATTTGATCTGCGGCAAGCAGGGCGCCTCCGATGGACAACGCTTTGATTTCCAATTCCTCAAAATCTTTGGCGTAATCTTTTAGCAGTCTTGCTGCTGCACCGGGGTCTTCCTGGGAAAACGCCAGTAATGTAGGACCGACCAGAGCATCGTTTAGACACTCAAACTCTGTACCTTCAACAGCTCGCTTAACCAGCGTGTTTCTAACCACTCGCAAATACACACCGGTCTCCCGCGCTTTCACGCGAAGTTCGGTCATTTCTGCAACGGTCAATCCACGATAGTCAGCCAAGACAGCGGACAAAGCAGATGTAGCAGCACCGTTAACCTCAGCAACAATTTCTTGTTTCTGTTCAAGTCTTAACGCCACATGCTTCTCCTTTTCAACCGGCCTGGTTTTACCCGACCGGTCACGTTATCGAGAACTGTCAAACAGCCCTCGCTAGCGGCGAGCCTCTTTCGCTTTAGCTTCAAGGTTACTGTCGTAACTTCTCACTAAACTCTCGGAGACGAATTCGGAACCGCCGTTGCCGGCAATCCTTATTCTTTCGCTTTTACAGCGACTCACCATCTGCGTAGGTCATTAAGCTTCGCCCTGCGGCTAGGCTCCTACGGTTTTTGACGGCACGGGACATGGAAAATCCTGTCCCAACCTCCAAATCTTATTGCCTCTACAGCCCTATACGGCCTGCAAAGATGCTTGATCTATAGACACCCCAGGACCCATGGTCGTGGACAGGGTCACTTTCTTTAAATAGATGCCTTTTGCGGACGCTGGCTTGGCCTTTTTCAGATCAGCCATTAACGCCTCGACGTTTTCACGAATCTGCAGTGGATCGAACCCTACTTGTCCGACACTACCGTGAATGATCCCAGCTTTGTCTGTACGAAACTGCACTTGGCCTGCTTTCGCATTCTTGACCGCGGTTTCTACGTCCGGTGTTACCGTACCCGTTTTCGGGTTTGGCATAAGGCCTCTGGGACCAAGCACCTTGCCCAACTGGCCGACGATTCGCATGGCGTCGGGCGTTGCGATGACTACGTCAAAGTCCATCTCGCCAGCCTTGACCTTGTCGCCTAGATCGTCAAAGCCAACAAGGTCTGCACCGGCAGCCAACGCTTTTTCAGCATTTTCACCTTGAGCAAACACGGCTACTCTGACCGTCTTGCCCGTGCCGTGTGGCAGAGTGGTCGCGCCACGAACTACTTGATCAGATTTCCTAGGGTCTACGCCCAAGTTTACGGAAATATCAAAAGATTCTTTGAACTTGGTACCGGCTAATTCATTCAGCAAAGCAACCGCTTCATTGATGTCATAAGCCTTATCCACGTCGATTTTTTCAGCAATTGCGCGCATGCGCTTACTTAGCTTAGCCATTTACACACCCTCCACGTCGATACCAGATGCACGCGCCGTACCCGCTATGGTGCGAACCGCGGCGTCCATGTCAGCTGCCGTCAAATCGGGCATTTTCATCTTGGCAATTTCTTCAAGCTGCTCACGATTTACCTTTGCAACCTTAACCGTATTCGGAGTAGCCGAACCCTTGGCTATGCCCGCCGCCTTACGCAACAACACTGCCGCAGGCGGTGTTTTGGTGACGAACGTAAAGGACCGATCCGCATAGACGGTGATTACTACGGGAATAGGCAGTCCCTGCTCAACCGCCTGGGTTTGAGCGTTAAACGCCTTACAAAAATCCATGATGTTTACACCATGCTGACCCAAGGCTGGGCCGACTGGGGGACTGGGATTCGCTTGACCCGCTGCAACTTGCAGCTTGATGTAAGCATCTACCTTCTTAGCCATGTATTACTCCTTGCGGGTCCAAACGTGAGAGGCCGGTTGCCCTTCTCTCACTCCCCGGGGTTATGTATGCGCCCTCACAGCGGCAAACCGTGTGAGCGTTTCTTTTCTTTTACGGCGCAGCCAAAGGCAGCTACCGCGTTTTTTGATCAGCCCTTTTCGACCTGACCAAAATCCAACTCAACCGGGGTTGAGCGTCCAAAAATCGTTACGGCCACACGCAGGCGGCTTTTCTCGTAGTTCACTTCCTCAACAACACCGTTAAAGTCGTTGAACGGCCCATCAATTACCCGAACAATTTCGCCAGGCTCAAATACCGTCTTCGGTGTTGCCTTCTCACTACCAGCTGCTACGCGATCAAGAATCGCGGCGGCTTCTCGCGGCGACAGCGGTGCGGGCTGGTCGGCTTTGCCACCAATAAACCCCATTACTCTGGGGGTTTCTTTTACTAGGTGCCAAGTATCATCATTTAGCTCCATCTCAACTAAGACGTAGCCAGGAAAGAATTTACGTTCGCTACGGCGCTTTTGGCCGCCTCGCATCTCGACAACTTCTTCCGTCGGCACCAAAATCTCACCGAAGCTGTCTTGGTGGTTGGACAGATTGACGCGCTCCTGCAGTGCCCGAGCGACATTCTTCTCGAACCCGGAATAAGCGTGCACGACGTACCAATTCTTCGACATCTTGGGCTACCCGATAATTGAGCTGACAATCCAGCCCAGCAGGGAGTCTAGCCCCCATAAAATAAGTGCAAACACGAACACCAACAGAAGGACCACCATAGTCGTCTGTGTCGTTTCCTGATTTGTCGGCCAAACAACGCGCCGTACCTCTGCCCTGGACTCTTTCAGCAGCGACCAGATATTCCGCCCACGCTGTGTCTGAAGAGCAATAAGAACCGCGACGGCAGCCGTCACCAGCAAGCCAATCACGCGGACCAACAAGCCCTCGTCTTGGTAATACCAGTTCGCGAACACTCCGCCGGCCAAAAGCGCGACCACGACCAACCATTTTAGCCAGTCTAGAGCACCTGTATTTTTTTCAACGTTGGCGTTCAAGCTCTTTCCCTTTTCGCGACTAGTGCGTCCGACTATTTTCGTTCGTTGCCTCTAACACGCTCTAAAAAGCCAGTTAGATGGCAGGCCAGGAGGGAATCGAACCCCCAACCTGCGGTTTTGGAGACCGCTGCTCTGCCAATTGAGCTACTGGCCTATCGTACGAACCTTCAAATCGGTTTCTTTCCTTCGGAGACGACAAGGGAGCGAAACCGCTCCCAAGTAATTCACTCAGGGCTTTCGCCCCAAGCAAGCCTCTTTCTTTAGTCGATGACCTTAGCAACGACGCCGGCGCCAACGGTACGTCCGCCTTCGCGGATCGCAAAACGCAGGCCATCATCCATCGCAATCGGACAGATCAGCTCAACTACCATCTTAATGTTGTCACCTGGCATAACCATCTCAACACCTTCAGGCAACTCGCACGCGCCCGTCACATCCGTCGTGCGGAAGTAAAACTGCGGACGGTAGCCCTTGAAGAACGGCGTATGACGGCCACCTTCGTCTTTCGACAGCACATACACCTCTGCCTCAAACTTCGTGTGCGGCGTAATAGCGCCCGGCAACGTCAGTACCTGACCACGCTCTACTTCTTCTCGCTTCGTACCACGCAACAACACACCAACGTTCTCGCCTGCGCGACCTTCGTCCAGCAGCTTGCGGAACATCTCAACACCCGTACAGGTCGTCTTCGTCGTTTCCTTGATACCAACGATCTCAATCTCGTCGCCTACCGTCACAATACCCCGCTCTACACGACCGGTTACTACCGTGCCGCGACCTGAAATCGAGAATACGTCCTCAATCGGCATCAAAAACGGCTGATCTACCGCTCGCTCTGGCTCCGGAATGTAGCTGTCCAACGTGTCTACCAACGCCTTAACCGCCGTCGTACCTAACTCGTTGTCGTCCTTGCCTTCCAACGCCATCAGCGCACTGCCCATAATAATCGGCGTGTCACCTGGAAACTCGTACTGCTCCAAAAGATCAATCAGCTCCATCTCTACGAGCTCTTTCATCTCTTCGTATTCTTCCGTGCCAACACCGCCGCAGTCTTCTGCAAGCAGGTCCGCCTTGTTCAAAAACACAACAATCTTCGGCACACCAACCTGACGCGATAGCAAAATGTGCTCACGTGTCTGTGGCATCGGACCATCCGTGGCTCCACATACCAAAATCGCACCGTCCATCTGCGCCGCACCCGTGATCATGTTCTTCACATAGTCCGCGTGTCCCGGGCAGTCAACGTGTGCGTAGTGACGGCCGTCACTCTCATACTCAACGTGACTCGTCGCAATCGTGATTCCACGCTCACGCTCTTCCGGTGCATTGTCAATCTGGGCAAAATCTCGCATCTCACCACCGTAAACTTCCGCACATACCCGCGTCAGCGCCGCTGTCAGCGTCGTCTTACCATGGTCTACGTGTCCTATCGTCCCCACGTTTACGTGAGGCTTGTTACGTTCAAATTTTTCCTTAGCCAT
>JAQWIX010000086.1 GCA_029248675.1 Pseudomonadales bacterium
ATCACAGGAGCCCTTTTATGAATCTATACATGGTGCCACTTGCCCCGAATCCCACCAAGGTGATGCTCTACATTGCCGAACGCGAAGAACTGGGTGTTCAAATGAACATCGAACAAATTGTGGTGAATACGGTGAAGGGGCGGCACAGGGAACCCGAGCACCTTGCCCGCAACCCTTTCGGTACCGTACCGGCACTGGAACTGGAGGATGGCAGCCACTTGGTGGAGTCCCTAGCCATCGTCCACTACCTTGAGGACAAGTTTCCAGAAAACACCATGTACCAGGGCACACCAGAGGAGCGAGGTAAGGCCAGAGACCTAGAGCGCGTGATCGATCTTAGACTGGGTGGTCCCATGGGAGCTTTCGGACACGCCACCAATTCACCGCTGGGGCGCCCCCCAGAGCCGGAAAAGGCCGCTGCCTATCTGGAGTCCATGCAAACGCCGCTAGATTACTTAGAAAACCTGTTAAGCGACGGGCGCCCGTTATTAGGTGGCGACCATGTCAACGTGGCCGACTGTACCCTGCAATCGTTCCTGCAATTCACCCGATTTGTGGAAGCCGATGTATTTGGTGAGCGGCCGCTGTTGCGCGCGTGGGATGAACGCTATCGAGAACGACCCGCTGCGCTGGCGGTCTTGAAGTGGTAACCCGGCGCGAAGTTGGCGCCGAAGGCTAACGAGTTTTCCAGTGGGCGTATCGGCGTGTAGCTCGGCTTGGTAGAACTTTGACGCCACACCACACGCTTTACCCCGCCCGGCTAGTGCGCCGAACGGGTCGCTCTACCGCCAACCCATGGCTTGGCGTACTCCGACCAGTTTTTGTTGCACAAAGACTAACCCTCAGCCGAGGCAGCGGCCGCGGCCCTAAACTCCCTTCGAAGACATGTGAACGCTTTTTTCGGCATGGCTTAGAAAACCTTTTCGTTATGTTATATCTTTGGGGGCGCCGCGTTCTCATGCGGACACGCTTTTTCAATGCCAATTTCTATTAAGGGACTAACATGGCCAATCTGACCTTCATGAACCAAACAATCTTCGACCATGGCGCCAGCACTCAACTTGGTCAGGTATTGGCCCAACACGGCATTCGACGACCCTTGTTGTGCACAGATAAGGGCTTGGTCAATCTCGGCATGGTCACCGACCTTGTTTCTCATCTCGGCAATGACGCAGCCCTCACAATTTTTGATGGCACCCCGGAAAACCCCACCCAAATGGCGGTAGAAGACGCTGTTGAGTTGTACCGCGCTTCCGGTTGTGACGGTGTTGTCGCCTTGGGCGGCGGTTCATCAATGGACTTGGCAAAGGCGGTGGCCCTTGCGGTGACCCATGAAGGGGATCTGTTGGAATACACCGCCGGCTTGGGTGGGGCCAGTAAGATCGGCTCCGTGGCCCCCCTCATCGCCATCCCAACCACATCGGGAACCGGCAGCGAAGTATCTTCCGGCGCGGTGATTATCATGAAAAACGGCGAAAAGCTGATTCTCGCTAGCCGTTTCTTAGTACCCGCCACTTCAATTTGCGATCCAGAACTCACTCTCGGCCTTCCACCGTTACTAACCGCTGCCACTGGTATGGATGCCATGACGCATTGCATCGAAGCACTTCTGTCACCACAAATTAACCCGCCTGCTGAAGCAGTAGCCTGTGATGGCATAGAACGTGGTATTCGCGAAGGCAATCTGATCAAGGCAGTTAAGGACGGTTCAGATCGAGATGCCCGCTGGCATATGATGATGTCGGCTGCAGAAGGCGCCATGGCGTTCAGCAAGGGACTGGGGTCAGTGCACTCAATGAGTCACGCCTGCGGAGCGGACCAAAATCTGAGGTTGCATCACGGCACTCTGAACGCGGTCATTCTACCCACGATCCTGGACTTCAACCGTTATCACGTAGGCGACAAGTACCAGCGCCTGAACGCGGCCATGGGTATTGCTGCCGATGCCAACCCATCTGACTTCATACGAGATTTGAATGCAGAAATCGGGCTACCCGCGAATCTGTCAGAAATGGGTGTCAGCAGCGAAGCCATACCGAACTTAGCCAGTCATGCGGCCAAAGACGTCTGTACCTTCACCAATCCCCGCCCCTGCTCTGCAGAGGAATACGAAGGATTGTTTGAAACCGCCATGGCCTAAGGGCCAGTGCGGCCCAACCTCCATTAGCGGTTCCATAGGGACCGGCGCCAGCCTGCAAAACCTGCAGGCTGATGGCCTTTAACAGTGCATGCCTAGGGTAGCTTCTCTTAAATTAACTTACGCGACTGCATTGCCCCAGAGCATGGCTTTCTAATCCCCAGTTGGACCCAGCTATCACCATCAGTTCCGTCTGCCGTCAACGTTAAAAATAGTCGCTAAAACCTGCTTGAACCGACAAGCTCCACGTTTCAACAAGACTCGGGAGGTCCCATGCTCAAGGTTTCACTGCTCCTCATAATCACTTTTCTATTCGGCTCCTTAGCCCAAGCCAACCCCGGCAAGATGGTATTTAAAAGCGAGGTTGCCGGTAGCGACCTGCCCTTCAGCGATGCGGTACTCGCCGGTAACACCCTGTACATTTCCGGCAAAGGCGGTGTAATCCCCGGCACTCGAACAGTACCCGAGGATCCAAAAGAAGAAGCACGACTGCTTATGGAAGATTTCAAAGCGACCCTAGCTCGTGCCGATATGACCATGGACGACCTAGTGTCTGTCACCATCTACTGCCCAGATCTCAGCCTCTACCAGGACTTTAACGCCGTCTATCGCCAGTACTTCAAGGGTGACTTCCCTCCTCGAGCCTTTGTTGGCTCTGGCCCACTGCTCTTCGGCCTGCGATTTGAAATGCAGGGAATTGCTGTCAAAACCCCATAGCAAATCCCCCCGGCAGACAAGTTGCCAAGCCTCTTGTCTGTGGGATGATGGGTCAATTCGTTCACAGGCAGAGGATCAGATTATGAAAGCAGCCATCATGCGCAACGCCCAAATCGTCGTCGATGACATGGCCATGCCAGTACCCACAGAAGGCGAGGTCTTGGTCAAAACCTTGGCCTGCGGCATCTGCGGTTCAGATCTGCATGCGTTGAAACACGGTCACGACATGGTGCAAACCTCCATTGAAACAGGCGGCTCCTTTGTCATGGATCTGACCAAGGACATTGTCATGGGCCATGAATTTTGTGCCGAGGTACTGGACTACGGCCCGGGTACCTCGGGGAATTTAAAGCCGGGCACCCGGGTTTGTTCCTTTCCAACCACCATACACAACGGCGCCCTCAGCACGGTTGGCTACTCGAATGCGGTGCCCGGCGGCTATTCGGAAAATATGGTGCTCACAGAGTCCATGCTACTACCCGTTCCGAATGGCCTGTCTACTGAACACGCAGCCCTAACTGAGCCAATGGCCGTGGGTTTGCACGCGGTGCGAATGGCCAATCTGGACAAATCGGAAATACCCTTGGTCATCGGCTGCGGTCCTGTGGGTCTGGCGGTAATCAGCGCCCTGAAACAAGCGGGCGTAGGTCCCATCATTGCCGTGGATTACAGCGCCAAGCGACGGGAACTGGCGGAAATGATGGGCGCAGATACCATTGTGGATCCAAGCAGCGCGTCGCCCTATAGCGCTTGGACAGACATCGCCAAATACGACGTCAATGGCAACCTAATGCCAGTGGAACCCTTTTCAGGCCAGTCCTTTCGACAAGGGGTTTTCTTTGAGTGCGTCGGGGTTCCGGGCGTTCTTGACCAGATCATGGCCGGAGCACCCAGAGGCTGCCGTATCGTCGTGGTTGGCGTTTGTATGGAAACCGATCAAATCCGGCCCCTTATCGGCATCAACAAAGAGCTGAATCTGCAGTTTGTTTTGGGTTATCAGCCGGAAGAGTTTGCTGAGACCCTACACAACATCGGCGAAGGCAATGTAGATGTGTCGCCGCTAATCACGGGCACTGTGGGCTTGCATGGGGTTGCCGATGCTTTTGAGGCGTTGGCTGATCCAGAGGTACACGCAAAAATCTTAGTCGATCCTACTCAGGTGGATTAATACTAAGAAAGCGATGATCCGAATCACGTTAAACCATTAGCTACAACTTAAGGCCGCCCATGATTGTAACAACGGACCATCGTATCTCCAGCGCCCTGACAGGCTACAACCTGCTGCTTCGCAACAAGCACCTAGACAGCCACTTAGCTGGCGAGGCCAGCAAAACCGTGCTGTTTGTCCACGGTGCGACTTACGGCGCCACGGACACCTTTGACTACGCCATCAACGGTCAGTCATGGATGGATCTCATGGCTGAACAAGGCTTTGACACTTGGTGCTTGGATCTGCTGGGCTACGGCCAATCGGACCGTCCTAGTGCAATGGACGAGGCGCCGACCAACCACCCGCCCTTGGTGGATACCGCCCACGCGGTTTTAGAAGTGGGAAATGCTGTTACTCACATTCTGCACAGCCGCGATATTCAACGCCTTAATTTAATCGGCTACAGCTGGGGAACTGCCATCTGCGGCAGCTACGCAGGTCAGCACCCGGACAAAGTAGATCGTCTGGTGCTCAGCGGTGCCTTGTGGATCGAGGGGCTAGCACCAACGGGCAAACCAGCAAGTTCCCTAGGGGCTTACCGAACCGTAACCGTGGAAGCCATGATGAGCCGCTGGGCCACAGGTCTCGATACTCAGGAGATCGACAACATTGTCAGCGAACCTGAGCGCCAACGTTGGTGCCAACACACCGCCAACTGCGACCCCAGGTTTAGCGAAACGGGCTTGCTACGCGCCCCCACTGGCGTGATGAAAGACTACAGCCAATGTCGGGAAAGCAGCACGGACTGGTACGACCCCAGTCTCATTCGTTCCCCTGTACTGATCATTGTCGGAGATCTGGATATCGAAACCACACCAGCTCAAGGTCAACGGCTATTTGAGCGTCTCACTCATGCCCAAACCAAGCAGATTACGGTGATTGGACAGGGTACCCATTCGCTACTGCTGGAAAAACATCGCCATCAACTGCATGCCGGAGTCAGCAACTTCCTCCAAGGTTAGGCAGGCGTAGTTCGCAATCAACAGAAGTTCACCGCTCTTGCCGCCTGGAAACCCTAGGCGCCAAACCTGGCAACCATGGGGCCCGTGTCGCACAAATGTGCCTTGAGCCACGCGGCAGCGTTGCATCTGAAGGCAATATCCCGAACCATTGACGCTTTCACATCAGGGGAGACAGAAAATGAAAGTAGGCATTATTCCAATCAACATCGGCGTGCAGTCGGCGGATCAAATCGTGCAAACCGCCCAACTGGTGGAATCATTGGGCTACGAGTCAGTTTGGACTTTCGAGCACGTGATTGTGCCGGTGAACTACGACTCCAAATACCCCTACAACAAATCCGGCAACATGGGCGCAGCGCCGGAAACCAACTTTGTAGACCCCCTGATCGCCCTATCCGCCATCGCGGCCTCCACCAAGACTCTGCGTCTGGCCACGGGTGTGAACATTCTCTCCCAAGTAAACCCCATCTACATGGCCAAGCAGGCCGCCAGCCTGGACTTTATGTCCAACGGAAGATTCATGCTGGGCGTAGGTATCGGCTGGCTGCGGGAAGAGTTCGATGCCTTAGGAGTACCCTTCGAGCGCCGTGGCGCGCGTTTTGACGATTACGTGGCTGGCATGCGCAAAATCTGGTCTGGTGACGTGGTAGAACACGAAAGTGACTTTATTTCCTGGCAGGGATTTAAAAGCTATCCATTGCCCATTCAAAACCCCTTTCCCGTGGTCATGGGCGGCGTCAAAGGTAAGATTTTTGAGCGCACGGCCCAGTTGGGTAACGGCTGGTTTGCACCGACCGGCGACCCGGCAGAGCTTAAAGGACACATGGACAGCCTGAAGAAGGAATGTGACGCCATTGGCCGGGATCTGTCCGAAATTGAAGTCACCTGCATGTGGCCCGGTGCTGGCGGCAAAGAGTTTTTAGGGGAGCTGGAAGCCGTGGGCGTAACTCGCGTTGTTATGCCCATGATGGGGGAAGGCGACCCAGTAGAGCGCCTGCACAAAGTTGCCGAAGAGGTGATTGCCTAGGCTTTCGTTGCTGTCACTGGGAGCCCTCACCAGCTCACCGGTCATTCATCACCTGTATCCCATGGCATGTACCCCTTCGAAGCCTAAGCCACGATGATCGGCAACACTTTAGGCCCACCTAAATCGCCGACGGTGGCGGTTTGGGGGTTGGCCAAGCTGACGCTGTTGTAGCGTTGAGCCATTTGCTCAACCACGATCTTGCCCTCCAAACGGGCCAAATGGGCGCCAAGACAGACATGAATGCCAAACCCCAATCCCAAGTGCTGATTGGGGTTTCTGTCGATGCGAAAGGTATCCGCGGCCTCAAATACCCGCTCGTCACGATTGGCGGAGGCAATCAGCGGCACCACCAACTCGCCGGCCCCAATGCGCTGCCCCGCAATTTCCACATCCTTAGACGTGCGCCTCACAGTTGCTGAGAACGGTGAGTAAAACCGTAAGGCCTCCTCAACAAAAGAACCCGCCAACTCAGGTTGCTCCTTTAGCTGGCCGAGTGTTTGCGGCTCCTCATGGAAGATTCGCGCAGACGCAGTGATCAGGCCCGTCGTGGTTTCGTTCCCTGCGATCAGCAACAACCGACAAAAGCTGAGCAACTCTTCGTCGTCCAGTTTGCCGTCTTCGGTTTCTGTTTCTACCAACTGACCCAGCAAGTGGTCCTTAGGAGCACGTCGAATGTCATTGATGCGCTGCAAAAAATAAGCGTTCATCTCTTCCGCGGCGCGTTCAGATTCTGGGCTCGGGGTACCAAATAAGATTTCGCCAATGTTGCTGAAAATCTCGTCTGACCATGCCTTAAAGGTGGCCATATCGCCGTCTTCCACACCGAGCATTTCCGCGATCACCATTACTGGCAAAGGCGCTGCTAGGGCTTGAACCAAATCCAGCTCAGTATCTTTTGGCATCGCATCCAGCAGATCCCCACAGCGCTGGCGTATTTGCTGCTCTTGCTTGGCTATCTGGCTGGGTTTGAACGCAACGCTTACCAAACGACGCAGCCGATGATGCACCGGCGGGTCACTGAACAGCATGGACGGCGCACCCCGCTCTTCCGGCGGACGAATGGACACCTCGGAAGAATAGGTCTCATGATCTCGCAGTATGGCGTGCACATCCGCGTGCCGCGCCACCTGCCAGGGGCCATCCGCCTCCAGTTGGGTAACCGGCGCATGGTCTCTTAAAAACTTGAACCCTTGGTAAGGATTTACGTCGGCTTGGGGCTCTGATTGTTCGGTTGTCTCACTCATGGATGTTCTTTGATCCTGCTTTTCTCGACGCTGTTTATTGAACGTTATCTGGTAGCATCTTCTATCCAAGCCTACACAGCAACCAACTTGAGGAAGCACACGTGAGACTTATCAGCGACGATATTCTGATTGATTCAGGTCAACAAATGCCAATACACGATGCCGTGTATCCCATGTTTAACGACTTTAATTTCGTCGACCCCGCCTCATGGACCAAGGGTCACCCATTTCCCGTGTACAGAAAAATGCGGGAAGAGGCTCCCGTTATGTGGTCCAAGCCCACTAAGGGCCTGTCCGGCATCTGGTCCCTGACCCGGTACGAGGACATTAAACAAACCGAGCTGGCCCACAGCGTTTTTTCTTCTCAACGCGGCAGCATCAACCTAGCGGTTCTGGATCGCAAACAATGGCGTCCGGAAAAGCTCATGCCCGCTGCGCTGAACTCTCTAATTAATATGGATGAGCCGCTGCATCGTGAAATGCGCATGCAGCAGAGCGACTTCTTCTTCCCAGCCTATGTGGATCAGATCCGCGGTCGCGTTGGCGAGCACATCGATGGACTGCTGGACAACTTGGAACGTAAAGGTCCTGTTGTGGATTTTGTAAAATTGTTCTCTGAGGAACTGCCTTTGTTCACCCTTTGCGAAATGCTCGGGGTAGATGAGCAGGATCGCCCTCAAGTAAAAACATGGATGCATCATCTGGAACTGGCGTCTCAGTTTTTAGCCAACCCGTGGCAGACCTTTTTCTCGGAACCCATGTTCCCCTTTCGTTTTAACCGCGTGGTAAACGACATGTTTGCCTACGGGGAACGGGTGATGGCTGACCGGCGAGCCAATCCCCGTCAGGATTTGCTGACCATCATTGCCCAGTCAAAGCTGAACGGTGAACTGCTGCCTCAGGAATTTTTGGACGGTTCGTGGTTGCTGATTATCTTTGCCGGCAACGATACGTCGCGCAACTCACTCTCAGGCACCATCAAGCTGATGAACCAGTTCCCGGACCAGCGAGCCATGGTTCTGGAGGACCCAACGCTGATACCACGCATGTCCGAGGAGGCGTTGAGGATGGTTTCGCCGGTAATTCATATGCGCCGTACAGCTATGGAAGAAGCCGAAATAAACGGTCAGAAAATTGCCAAGGACGAAAAAGTCGTGCTTTGGTACGGCGCCGCTAACCGGGATCCTGAGGTTTTCCCCAACCCCGACGTATTCGACATGCACCGGCCGAACGTGGAAAAACACCTAGCCTTTGGTCACGGCGTGCACAAATGTCTGGGCTCCCGAATAGCCAAGATGCAGTTGCGCATGGCCTTCGAGCGCATCTTTGAGCGCTTTCCTAACATTACCTGGACGGGCAAAGAGACCATTTCGCCAAACGCTCTGGTGCACGCAATTTCCAGTTTGCAGGTAAACCTCTATGGCCCCGACGGCAAGCGTCGGACTCAAGTTGCCGTCCCTGCCGCCAAAAGCGCCTGACCAACAGATATCTACTAGAAATTCACAGCAGTGGCGGTAGGTTCTCGGCTAGCAAATAACAGGCATCGCCACATGCAACACCAACAGCCACAGGTGCGGGTCTGGTTCGACAGCCAGTGCCCCTTGTGCCGAAAAGAAATAGCTTTCATGCGGCGCCTGGATTGGCGACACCGGGTGGATTTCATAGATCTCGACACCGCTCAAGATTGTCCTATCGAACCCGCCCTATTGCTCGCGCGCTTTCACGCCCAGGAACTGGGCCGGCCCATGGTCGATGGCGCGGCAGCCTTCGCCGTATTGTGGCGGCATCTGCCCTTACTCAGGGCACTGGGAGAACTGGCTCGAATACCCACGGTGTTGGCATTGCTGGAACGCGCCTATCTTAAGTTCTTGCGCCTGCGACCAAGATTGCAGAAGTTTTTGGCATCCTAGGTGTGACGCGTTATGCAAGAAATCAGTAAAGAGCCCACACCATAAGTACTTGGTCCTTTTAAAGCGTGGCGAGACCTAGCCGAGCACTAGCACGCTGGCGTTTCGGTCCCAAAACCCGCGCAAGGCTGGCCGTGACCGGCAAGCAAATTCGAGGATGCCGGGCTGCTAATGGACTGAACCTAGCCTTTGCGTTGGGCCATCCCGGTTAACTGCTTGTATTGATCGGCAATGGCCTGCAGTTCACCGTCGGCGAAGATCGCACCTAGGGACTCAAAACCATCCGGTGCTCGCTCATGGGCAAGCTGCATACACTGCT
>JAQWIX010000103.1 GCA_029248675.1 Pseudomonadales bacterium
TGCGGCGTGCTTTGCCTCACTTAGACGCGAACGGTTATGAACGACGGCTAGAGGCCGCCATTCGTTTCGCCAGTGTTTCAATGCATGCCCATTCTCAACAGTCCAATGCCTTTCGCGGCAAGACCAGCGATTTATTCTTCGAAAGTTTGCTGGACGGACTGGTGGGCCTGCTCAGCGCTGAGGAATCAGCCCAAACCCTGAAACTGTCCGACCAGGTGGCGGAGTTTCAGGGGCGATAGCGTTGCGAAAAAAATTACTGGTTTTCGATGTGCCGCATGACGACGGAGAAGTCTTTTCCGTTTAGGCCCTGTTCGTCTAACAGAGCATAGGTGCGCTCCGCCTGCTCACCAAATGGAATTGCGGCGCTGGCGCTGGCCGCCGCATCCTGAGCCAAACGAAGATCCTTAAGCATCATGGCCACGGCAAACCCTGGCTCATAATGGTTGTTGGCCGGTGATGTGGGTACCGGACCGGGAGCCGGACAGTAGGAGGTCATAGACCAACACTGGCCCGACGCCTTGGATGAAATGTTGAAGAAGGTTTCTGCATCCAGCCCAAGCTTGGCGGCCAGATTAAAGGCCTCGGATGTGGCGATCATGGAAATGCCCAGCAGCATGTTGTTAGCGGTTTTAGCCGCTTGGCCATTTCCGGATGGGCCAGCGTGGAAAATATTTTGTCCCATATCCGATAACACTGGATTGGCGCGACTGAAATCAGTCTCATCTCCGCCCACCATAAAGGTCAGGGTGCCTGCTTTCGCAGCGGCGACACCGCCAGAAACCGGCGCGTCCAAAGTGCGAAAACCTTGGGCTTTGGCCTGCTCAGCGGCGCTGCGTGCTTCGTCTACCGCGATGGTGGAACAATCGATAAGTAGTGCTGTCGAATCGGCATTGGCCAGAACGCCATCCGTATCGAAATACACCGAGTGCACGTGTTTACCTGCGGGCAGCATGGTGATGACAAATTCTGCTCCGGCGACGCATTTAGCGATGTCCACCGCAGCTTGGGCGCCAGCGGCAACGGCGTCTGCGACGCTTTGTGGGTTGAGGTCAAAGGCGTTTACCCGATGACCTGCGTTGGCCAAGTTGGCGCACATGTTGCTGCCCATATTGCCTAGGCCGATGAATGCGATTGTGCTCATGATGTGCTCCCTGAGGTGGTTGATGTGATTGCCGTGCTATCGCCGTGTTGGCAGTGATTTACCACTCGGCAATGCTGCCGTCTGGGTGATGCCAGATTGGGTTGCGCCAGCGATGTCCTTCGGCTGCCCGTTGCCGAACAGCGTCTTCGTTAATGTCGATGCCCAGTCCGGGGCCCTGAGGAATTTGCACGAAGCCATCGGCGAACTTAAAGACCTGAGGGTTGTCTAAATAGTGGGTTAGGTCGTTGGCTTGGTTGTAATGAATGCCCTGGCTTTGTTCCTGAATAAAGGCATTTTGGCAGACCGCGTCGACCTGCAAACAGGCGGCTAAGGCGATAGGTCCCAGCGGGCAGTGGGGGGCCAAGGCGATGTCCCAAGTTTCGGCCATGTCCGCAATTTTTTTGCATTCGGTGATGCCGCCGGCATGGGACAAGTCCGGTTGAACGATGTCCGCCGCGCCCAGGGTAAAAAGGTTCTTAAAGTCGAAGCGCGAGAACAGACGCTCGCCGGTGGCGATGGGGATATGGGTTTGGCGTCGAAGATCAGCCATGGCGTCCAGGTGTTCGCTAAGTACTGGCTCTTCGATGAACAGTGGCGAATAGGGTTCAATGGCGTGGATCAGCATTTTTGCCATGGGTACATGGACGCGCCCATGAAAGTCCACGGCAATGTCCAAAGCGCTGCCCACGGCTTCGCGTAAATGGGCGACACGAGCAACCGCGTCGTCGATTTTGCGGTAGCTGTCGACGATTTGCATTTCCTCGGTCAGGTTCATCTTGGTGGCTTTAAAGCCATCGTCGATGGCGCGCTGAGCGCTGCTAACAATGTCGGCGGGTCGGTCGCCGCCCACCCAGGCATAAACGCGGATACGATCTCGCACTTGTCCGCCTAGCAGCTGGTGTATCGGGGCATCGTGAAACTTACCCTTAATATCCCACAAGGCTTGGTCAATACCGGCGATGGCGCTCATGTGAATGCCGCCGCCGCGGTAAAACCCGCCTCGGTAGAGGGTTTGCCAGTGTCGTTCGATTTGCAGAGGGTCTTCACCGATGAGGTAGCCGGCCAGTTCCTCCACTGCCGCTGCAACAGTATGAGCGCGGCCCTCCAGAACGGGTTCGCCCCAGCCAACCAAGCCCTCGTCCGTGGAGATTTTGAGGAAGCACCAGCGTGGGGCTACGATAAAAGTTTCTAAAGCGGTGATTTTCATCCGTCGTGCCTCGTCAGGATACCGTTATTACCTCGATCCGTTTCGATCCAAAAGGGTCCGGAACGGGCTGCAGCGCCGAATGGGTTATTCGGCTGTCTGGAAACTGACTGTTGGACTGAGTTGGCCATTCCTACTCCCCGCTGGCTCGAAGCCAAGGTTAGCAGGTAATGGCAGATTGCTCAGTAGCGGAATCAGTTCAGCGGATTGAGATGGCCCCAGAATTGGGGGGCAGCTCGAAGGTCTGCAGATCGTGAGCAAGAAGAGTTTCATCCTTTAAACCACGCCGAAACATCGCCTCTGTCAGACCGTTCACCGGCGTTGGCACCAAGTGGTAAAGGACTAGCTGTGCGATGCCCGCGTCGGTGCTGGCCGCCTCGAGTGTCCGCGTGTCTGCGTGATAATCGGTGACGTCCATAAAAATCTTTGCCAGGTTATCTCGGCCTGCCTCGGTTGCGGCCGCTGTCATAATGTCTAACGAGTGTCTGGCTAGGGCATCGTGGAACAGGATGTCGGCCCCTTGAGCGGCGGCAAAAAGATCGTCTGTGGCATTGCTGTCGCCGCTGATGACCACGGAACGACCCTTGTAATCTAGGCGGTAGCCCATTGCGGGGCTAACTGGGTCGTGTTCCACAATAAAACTCGTCACCGTGAGGTCGGAGTCCTGCCACAGGATGCCGGATTCGACAGTTATCGGGGTCATTGGACCAGCCGTCGGGGGTAATAGATCGCTGCCGTGATGGGCCGTGCGATAGCCCCGATCCAAGGCATAGGCTTCGTTAAATCCGTCGACAATTCGTTGAACTCCTTTGGGGCCAAAGACCTGCAAGGTGGCTTTTCTTCCAGCGACCCAAGACTGCAGATTCACGTCAGGTAGTGCTGCGATGTGATCGGAGTGGTAGTGGGTTAGCAGTACCCCGGTTATGCGATTCATCGGCAGCTGTGCCTGTCCCATGCGCACGGGAGACCGAGCGCCCACATCGATAAGAAAAAAGTGCTCAGGCGTGACGACGGCGATGCAGGCTTGAGCGCGGTCCATGGTGTTGCCCAGGGGCGACGCGCTACCACAGACAACGACTTTCATGCCATCAAATGGCTTAGGAGCAGACGTAAACACGATGCTACTTGCGCGTTTGAGTAGCACATCTTGAACAGCAGGTAGCCGATACAGAACCGCACCGACGGTGATTAACAGAATAAGGGTAATGCTGGCGAATATGGATTTGCGTTTCATTAATTCGAGCTCCTCAACTAAAGCTTAGCCAGCGTGCTGGCTAAGTCCCAATAACTAGTCTCCTAGGAAGGCCTCGCAGCCAGTGCCTTTGAGAACGGCATCAACGCCGTCTCGGTCCGCTGGATCAAGACTGAAATAACCGTGCCTAAGGCTCTGCAAGCACTTGGCCTGATAGGGGAAGGTGGGCTGGGTCCATGGTTGGCCGTCGATGGTGGTGTTCATTTGATCTTTTCCGGCATCTATGGCCGCGCTGTTGGCGAGCAAGGCGGGAATGTACACATGACCCACTTCATCAAGCAGGTCGCCGAGGTGGGCGCGAATCTGATCTGGCTCGAGCCAGCTGTCGTCTGTGGCCGGCTGACCGCTCAAGTCGTCTACGATATCGGTCCAAGCATGAACTCTTGGCGCGTGATCCAAGCAGAGTTTCATTGGGGTTGGGTCGAATTTGGCCAGTTGGGTCAGTTGGGCGTAAATGGCGAAATCGGCGCTGCTGGGGCGGTCGCCAAAGACGAAGGGGTGGCGTTGGAGCAAGGCGTCAAAAATTTGCAAAAAGCGCAAATAGCTAGATTCAATGACAGGAGCGGTGATGTCGTTGGAGCCTACTACATATAGGCGAGAAATCTGCCGCTGGGAAATGAACGCGCCTAATTCAGATAGCTTGTCTTCAGGAGCGCCGTTGTTGGACCAACGTGGCAGGATCTTACCTGCAGTCGTGATGTCGTCTTGATAGTGCCAGCGGTAATGGAACATGGCCTTGGTAAGCCATTCATCCCCGTAGTCTTCGAGTAAATCGTTAATAAAGCCTAGAACAGGATTGCTTGGCACTGCGTGTCTGCCGAGATAGTCAGCCTCGAAACGCCGGATCAGCGGTGTGGAATCTACGGCGGCTTCCAACTCACCCTCTGGGTTCGGTAAGTAAAACGTTGGCAACAGTTGCACCTTGGCTTCTGGCAGGCCTGGCCGGGCGGCTTGATCACCAATCAGCAGTTCGTAGGGGATGTGTCGAAATCGAAGGTAAGCCAACATTTTGCGGGTATAGGGGGAACCGGGGACGCCTTTAAAAAGAAGAGGTTGATGAGAGGCCATATCTGCTCCGTTTGTCTGTTGGTGATGAGTACCAATGGTAGTTGAGTATAACTAATGGAAGCCATTATTTTGACGATATTACGAGTGCGAAGGTTACGCAAGAGGCGTTCATTGAAGGGGCATCTGGGCTGATTTCCAGAGCAAGCTAGACCTAACCTTGCCGCTCATATGCTGTCGTGTCTTTGGCACGGGAAGCCGGATAAGATTCTGACCAAAACCAGTTGAGAGCACGATGACACAGGAAAATGCCCAAGAAACCTACTTCGGTTTGCCCAGTTTTTGGTTTCAGCGGCCGGATAACGAAAGCGACGATGTGTTTTACGAGCAAGCCCGAATGGTGGCACACATTGATGATGCAACCATGGATGCTGTAACGGATTTCTACCGAGAGTTTATTCCAGCAGGCGCCAGTGTTTTGGATCTTATGTCCTCTTGGTTGTCGCACTTACCCAATGACCTAGTGCTAGGACGGGTAGCTGGCTTGGGCATGAACGCAGAAGAGTTATCGGCAAACCCTCAATTGACTGAGTGGTGCGTGCACAACCTAAACGAAAGTCCGCAGCTCCCATTCAATGACGGCAGTTTCGATCGGGCGTTGATAGTGGTGTCTATTCAATATCTGACCCAACCTGTTGAAGTCCTGCAGTCGGTGCTTAGTTCGCTCAAGCCAGGCGGTGCCATTGCCATAGCGATGTCTCATCGGTTATTCCCGACTAAGGCCATAGCCGCTTTTCAAGGTATGGAGCGAGACGACAAAATGAAGTTGGTAGGATACTGTTTGCAGCAGGCGGGCTTCGGTGACATCACCTTTCACGATCGCTCACCCTTGGGGGCTGACCCCATGTGGATCATGACCGCGACGAAGCCCATGGCATGACACGCTGGTAAGCAGACTTTTTCTGCAATGCAACCAAGTTCGGAGAAAACTCATGGAGATCGTACCTAATTCAATGCGCGACCCGCGCATAGCGACAGCTACAGTGGAGGTGCGGGACGGTCTTCACTTTGAGGTAGACCAGTGCGGCGACGGAGATGAGCTGGCGCTTTGTTTGCATGGCTTTCCGGAGCACAGTTTCTCATGGCGCTATCAATTGCCCATGCTGGCAGATTTGGGTTTTACCGCTTGGGCACCGAATTTGCGCGGTTACGCTAGCAGCAGCCGGCCAAGCGGGCTGCAGTCTTACCGATTAGATGAGCTTGTGGAGGATGTGGCCCGGATTATTGAGGCCAGTGGTAAGCAGAAAGTGACTTTGATTGCACACGACTGGGGTGCGGTCATTGCATGGGAATTTGCCCTGCGACAACGGCTACCGCTGCAGCGACTCATCATATGCAATGTCCCTCACCCCAAAGCCATGCAAGATGCGTTTGGATGGACCCAGTTGAAAAAAAGTTGGTACGTGTTTTTCTTTCAGATTCCTTGGCTGCCTGAGTATTTGTTGGGGCGTGATCAGGCCCGTCCCATCGCCGACACATTTCAGACTACTTCCAGCAATACGGCTCAGTTTCCAACTGATGTTCGAGAAGTCTACCGGCGTAACGCGGCCCAACCCGGAGCGCTGACAGCCATGATCAATTTTTATCGCGGGCTGCTTAGGGGTAAACGCAGTCGCCCAAGGGTGGATCCACGCACACCGATCGATACGCCTACGCTGATGATATGGGGCGAGGACGATGTAGCCTTGGATAAAACCACCACCCTGACCACCGGAGACTACGTCACAGACTTTACGATTCGCTATTTGCCCGGCGTGTCCCATTGGGTTCA
>JAQWIX010000030.1 GCA_029248675.1 Pseudomonadales bacterium
GATTCCTACGCGTTACTCACCCGTCCGCCACTGTACTCACACCGAAGTGCTTTCTCGTTCGACTTGCATGTATTAGGCGTGCCGCCAACGTTCAATCTGAGCCATGATCAAACTCTTCAGTTTAATTTTTTCGACTTTCGGTTAGATCCGGTTTAACCCGTTTCCAACCATGATGCCGAGTAATCATTTACTCAAAACGAATTACGTGTTCCCACACGAATGGCTTGTTTGTACATTTTGCTTCTCTCCAAAAGGATGCCTGTATCTCAAGGCCCCGACATTGGGAGAACCACAATGCACTTGCTTTCAATTGTTAAAGATCTGCTGCGGAAGCTTTTAGGGCTGCGCTGCAAGGGAGGCGTATAATACGCATATCGAGTTGCCGCGCAACCACAATATGAAAAAAAGTTAACGTTTTTTAACATTGACCTGGAGAGGCTACCCAAGCACCAATAGGTGATAGTTCTTTTTCCCCTTACGAATCAGATAGAAGCGTCGAAATAGCGCTTCATCGGTAGTGAGAACCGCCTTGGCATCTGAGACCGGATTACCGTTGAGTTTGATCCCATTTCCCTGAATCAGCTTCCGCGCCTCGCCCGTTGACTTGGTCAAACCAGCCTCTACTAACGCCGTCAGCAGACCGGTTCCTGCGGCACAAGTGCTGCTTGGCAGCCCATCTTGGTGCAGTTCCATCAGATCTTGCTCGTGCAAACTGGACATATCGCCGGCAAACATGGCTGCTGTGATTCGTTCAGCTGCGATTAACGCATCGTCTCCGTGGACTAACCTCGTCACTTCTTGGGCCAATTTACGATGAGCCTCGCGCCGCTCGGGGTGCGCCTCCATTAACGCCTCAAGGTCGCCAATGGCCTGCTTGTCTAAAAACGTAAACAAACGCAGAAAATTTCCCACGTCTGCGTCCGCGGTGTTTAGCCAAAACTGGTAGAAGGTATATGGTGACGTTTTCTTCGGATCCAGCCAAATCGCACCACTAGCGGATTTACCAAACTTGGTGCCATCTGACTTGGTTACCAGAGGCAGAGTCAGACCATAGGCGCTATTGCCGGTGTGCCGGCGTATCAAATCTATGCCTGATACGATGTTGCCCCATTGATCGCTGCCACCGATTTGCAGATAGCATTGGTCATTTTCGGCTAGGCGCAGAAAGTCCATCGCCTGGAGCAACATGTAGCTAAATTCTGTGTAGGAAATACCCTGATCGACGCGCTCCAGCCTCGCCTTAACCGACTCGCGCTGGATCATGCTGTTGACGGAAAAATGCTTGCCGATGTCACGCAGGAAATCGATGACATCCAACCCTTCAGTCCAATCCAGATTATTGACGATATTGGCCGCCGAACCATCCGCTGCCTCGAAGTCCAAAAATCTCTCGACTTGTGCGCGAAGCGCCTCTACCCACTGCCCGACCGTATCTGAACCGTTTAAGGATCGCTCATCGTCTCTTCCAGAAGGATCGCCAATCAAGCCCGTGGCGCCGCCGAGGAGCAACAGCGGACGGTGGCCTTGATCTTGGAAACGGCGCAGCGCCAACAGAGGTACCAAACTACCAATGTGAAGACTGTCCGCAGTGGGATCAAAACCACAGTAGAGGGCCCTTTGCCCTGACCCAAGATAATCCAGCAAGCCCTCTTCATCGGATACTTGCATGATCAATCCCCGCCAACGCAGCTCTTCGATAAAGGCCTGTGGATCCATTCCTAATCTTTCCTCTCGCTTGGTTTTTACGCCGACTGGCGTCTGCCCAGGGCCCTGGGCACAGTAAGGCCGCACTTTAATTGCGCGACACAATTTATCAAAGGATACAAGATATCGGCAGGCATAGCGCCGTTGCGCGGCTTTGCTTATGCAGAAAAACTCCTATAATCACGCCTCCCCAATTCCATCACTTCTCCAGTAAGCAGTGAGATTGCTAAACGTACATGTTACAACGAACGCTACAAGCCATTCGGATACCGCGGCCACATCAACGCATGGCCACCGCTGTGGCCATCGTCACCTTACTGTTTGTTTCGACCGGTTTCGTACCGGAGCAACCCCAAAATACCGAGCTCACCATTGAGCCGATGAAAGAAGTGGCGCAAATCGAAGCCACAACGGAAACAGTTGTCGAGGAAGTCTCGGCAGATCTTGAGCACACGCATATCGTCAAACAAGGTGACAACATGGCCATGATCTTTGGCCGCAACAATTTGTCCCCCAAAACTCTTTATGCCCTTACCAGAACCCAGCACGGAGCTGCGCTGGCGGGGATTTTTCCTGGGGCAGAATTACGATTCCAACGCCAAGGCCAAGAGCTGGTTAAACTGACTTACCAAGCCGGCCCCTTAGAAAGTATCGAATTTAGTCGCGATGCAGACGGCACCTTCTCAAGCAAAGAGGTGGTGAGGGTGCCAGAGAAAGTGCTTACCTATAAGCATGGCAGAATCGAGAGCAGCCTTTTTCTAACCAGCCAAGAAATTGGGCTGCCAGATAGTCTCACCATGCGACTGGCACAGATCTTTCAGTGGGACATCGATTTCGTACTGGACATCAGACCCGGGGACGAGTTCTTTGCCTTGATTGAGGAGCAATATCTGAACGGTGAATTTATCGGGTATGGCGATATTTTGGATGCTCGATTCATCAATCAAAACAATATGTACACGGCTGTTCGCTTTGAAGACGAGGACGGCTCGGTGGATTTCTTCGACCCCAGCGGCCTCAGTATGCGCAAAGCCTTCCTCAGAGCACCTGTAGATTTCTCTCGGATCAGCTCCAGCTTTAACATGCGCCGCAAGCACCCCCTGCACAACACCATCAGGCCCCACCGAGGTATTGATTACGCTGCGCCGCGAGGCACCCCTATTCTAGCCGCCGGAGACGGACGCATTAAAACCGCCAGCCGTACTCAGGCCAATGGCAACTTCGTTGTCATTCGCCACGGAGAACAGTTCGTCACCAAGTATCTTCACCTGTCCAAATTCGGTCGGAACATCAAGAGCGGTCGAAAGGTCCAACAAGGACAAACCATAGGTTATGTCGGCTCAACAGGGTGGGCTACTGGGCCTCACTTACACTACGAGTTCTTAGTCAACGGCGTACACCAAAACCCCCGAACCGTTAAGCTGCCCGAAGCGGAGCCAGTCGCAGCCGGGCAGATGGCCAACTTCAAAACGAGCACTTACCCCAACATCGTCCTACTTGATCATTTTGCTGACCAAGTCGCCTTGGCCTTAGCCGAGTTATGACGGCGGAGCCCGGCCTATTTGTTGGCTGTATGACGGGCACCAGTGTCGACGGTCTTGACTTGGCCTTGACTCGCATCCACCCACCAAGCAGCGGCGGCGATGACCAGCATGAGACTCTGCAGGTAATCGCGGCCAAGACGCTACCGCTTCCTAGCGATCTACAGAAAGCTCTTTTGGCTTGTGGCCAGCCCGAGTCATCCGATGTTGAATTACTGGGGTCTTGCGACAGCTGGCTTGGCGACTTTATTGGCCAGTCCATTCGGGATTGGCTCAGCAGTATCAACATAGCATCAGGTCACATCACGGCGATTGGTAGTCATGGGCAAACCGTACGGCACCGCCCCCCTAGTACCACCGACCACCCGTTTACACTGCAAATTGGCGACCCGAACAGAATCGCCGAGGCCACGCGAATTCAAACCGTTGCAGACTTTCGCCGCCGAGATATGGCAGCCGGGGGACAGGGAGCACCGCTAGCGCCGGCTTATCATCAGGTCGTGTTTGGGCACCTCGGCACACAAACCTGTGTCGTCAACATTGGCGGCATCAGCAATCTGTCTCCGTTGGACGGCAGCCATCAGGGATTCGACAGCGGCCCAGGCAATTGCTTGATGGACGAGTGGTACCGACGCCACCACGGCAAAACGGATGCAGATGGATACGATGCTGGCGGGACTTGGGCGGCCGAGGGACGATGCGACACCGGCCTTCTAAACCACTGGTTAACAGACCCCTATTTCACCAAGGCACCACCAAAGAGCACTGGTCGGGAATACTTCAACTTGAGCTGGTTAGAGCGTATTGGCTCGCCATCGGACAGGCCTTCGGCATCGGCTCAAGACGTACAAGCAACGTTGGCGGAACTGACCGCTTGCAGCATCGCCCGGTCAATAACCGCCGCGATGAACGCCCCCCGATTTGTTCCTGTGTGCGGTGGCGGACGACTGAACACGCATCTTATGACACGTATTAGGGCCAATTTACTCGAACTGGGCCATGACTGTGACGTTGAGGCGACGGAGCACTGGGGTGTGGATGGCGACGCTCTCGAAGCCTCGGCCTTTGCATGGCTCGCCTATCGTCGCGTTTGCAATCTCACCGGCAACTTAAGCGCCGCCACCGGCGCCCAAGGCGGACGAATTCTGGGTGCGGTTTACCCCCCTTAAAATTTTCCCTCATAGATCTGGCTCCCGTGGGTTTGCCACGTCGCCTAGAGCAGGGACTCGTCCGTGCACGCCCGAGGCAATCTTAATATCCGTGAGTGTTTGTATCGGTGCACCCAGAGCAACCGGACTGCGGGAAAAGGGATTAAAGGGAGAAAGAGCTGCCGCAGCCGCAGGTAGCCGCCGCATTGGGATTCATTACAGTGAACTGGGATCCGGATAAGTCCTCCACATAGTCGACATCGGCCCCTACGAGATAAGGGTAGCTCATAGCATCCACGAGCATGCGCACTCCGGACTTTTCGACTACAGCGTCGTCTTCGGCCTGGGTGTCGTCGAAGGTAAAACCGTAGGAGAATCCATTGCAACCGCCACCAGTAATGAACACCCGCAGGCACAAAGACGGGTCACCCTCTTCGGCAATCAGAAGTTCTACTTTTTTTGCTGCTTTTTCCGACAGTGCGATTTCAGGCTGCATACGAAGACCTATCCATTTTTTGTTTGCTCGTCTCGGGGCGAACCATCGCCCTCTTGGATGCCAGCATCTTCCTTGCTGGCCTGTTCAGGTACCATGTGAATCAGACGCCCCTGAACTGATGCTCCCATGTGCATTTGCAACACTTGGTAGTGCAAGTCGCCCTGAATGACTGCTCCGTCCGCAACTTCTAACGCGTCGATGGCGTATACCGTGCCTTCCACCCGACCATGAATCAGCACCATTGGGGCACGAATGTCTCCAATGACCCGGCCTGTTGGACTGACGGTTATTGCCGCACCCGGGTCAACCCCCGTGATGGAACCTTTCAGCACGCCATTGACGATCAGTTGGCTGGAAAAACTGATATCCCCAACCAGTTCCGCATCTTTAGCGATGAGCGTTACTTCTTTCTTTTTACCCATGATTGGCAATGTTTTCGTTAAATCCATAAACCGTGCAACTCGTTAGTAAAACGGACCTTGGAGTTTTGCATCAAGACACCGGCCAAGCGAATTCTGTTTCTGCTATCACGCCCTTTTTTCCTCGAACTGTTACCTTCACCGCTTTTGGCTGAACGTTTTCTGGCAGGGTGACGGGTTGCTCTATCGTCTGGAAGTAGCGGAATCGATAGTTGCGCGCAATTAGATTCTCGCCTTCATTGGCCGCCGACAATTGAATCTCAGAACCATCGGCACTGTCTATTAGGACCAGTTCGACATCACCAGCGACAACTCTGTGACGCTCAGCAACGTGAATCAATGTCACCCGGACAATCCAGTCAAGATCACCAAACGACTCAACCTCAAAACGTTCAATTTGAACCCCCTCTGGCACTTCACCGGGGGCCATAATTTTTCGAAAAAAACCAAGCTCGGTTACCAAATCTGCGTTGACCTTATGCAGCTGAGTCAGTTCATCACGCAGCGCTACCGACGTGGCCTTCTGGGTTTCGATGGTCAGTTCAAAGTCTGTGGCTTTGCTGCGCAGCGCCCGATTGTCTGCATCCAGCCGTTGAACTCTCTCTGTGAGGCCCGCGTTTTGCAGAATCTGGTCTTGGGCGACGGATACACCCCATAGGACGCCAGCACCCGCAGCCACTACCAGCAATATCGAAACAGCGGTCCACAATATCCATCTGCGCCACTTGGGCTGCTCAATGATAACTCGATAGCGCACGACGCCTTCCTAGACAAATTACTAAAGCCTCGAGGGTAAACCCTCGCGAGTTCTACTATAACAGCAACGAACACAAACAGATTGCGCTCTACCGGTATGTTTCTGCGCTAACGGCTCTACGCCCAAGACTGCCGAGCCCAATCGTCGTAGTTGTTTCAAACCCAGAAGAGCAGCATTCCTCGACACCAAGGGCTACACTATCGGCCTTCTGAGAAATTCGAGGTCTAACCAGTGTACTTGTGGCTCAAGGCCTTCCACATCATCAGCGTGATTACTTGGTTCGCTGGCATTTTTTACCTGCCACGCTTATTCGTCTACCACGCCAGCGTGACGGACGAGATTAGTAACGCGCGATTCAAGGTGATGGAAGACAAGCTATATCGTCTAATCATGACCCCGTCCATGCTGGTTTCGCTAGGCTTGGGCTTTGGCATGCTTGCGCAAGGCTGGGCAGCGCTTTCAACGACTTATTGGATTTGGATCAAGCTCGCCCTTGTCCTTGGCTTGGTCGGCTACCATTTGAACTGCGGACGAATGGTTCGTTTATTTGCGGAAGACCGTCAGCAACACAGTGAACGCTATTTTAGAATCTACAACGAGTTGCCGGTGCTCCTGTTAATTCCAGTAGTGCTACTGGTCGTCATCAAACCCTTCTAAGCGTGCAGCTCTGGCGCTGCAGACGTTTAAAAAGACATAACAAGACAACACCACTAAGAGACCCCATGCAAAGAGATACTTCATCAGCTTTAATGCAAAGAGCCCTAAAAACTATCCCGGGCGGGGTTAACTCGCCAGTTCGCGCCTTCAAAGGCGTTGGCGGAGACCCTATATTTTTCGCCGACGCCAAGGGCGCCTACCTATACGATGTGGATGGTAACGAGTACATCGATTACATCGGGTCTTGGGGCCCCATGATCTTGGGGCACAACTTTGCTCCGACGGTGCAGGCGGTAACCGAGCAAGCCCAACGTGCCTTGAGCTTTGGTGCGCCAACAGAACTGGAGATTCTGCTAGCAGAGAAAATTACGACGCTAGTGCCGAGTATGGAACAGGTGCGAATGGTAAATTCCGGCACCGAGGCAACCATGTCTGCCATTCGGCTAGCGAGAGGTTTTACCGGCAGGGACATGATCGTCAAGTTTTCCGGCTGCTACCACGGACATTCCGATTCTTTGCTGGTAAAAGCCGGCAGCGGCGTCCTGACCCTAGGTCTACCTAATTCTCCGGGGGTGCCCGAATCCCTCGCCCAGCACACGCTCACAGCACCGTTCAACGACGCCCAAGCCATCGAAACTCTGATGGCGACTTATGGAGATCAAGTTGCCTGCATCATCGTCGAGCCCATCGCCGGTAACATGGGCTGCATACCTCCTCAGGCTGGCTATCTAGAAAGCTTGAAAGATCTTTGTCAGCAACACGGTGCCGTGCTGATTTTCGACGAAGTAATGACAGGGTTTCGAGTGGCGCCCGGCGGCGCTCAAGAGCTTTACGGCATCCAACCAGACCTCACGACCCTCGGAAAAATCGTTGGCGGCGGTTTACCCGTGGGGGCTTTTGGTGGCCGCGCCGACATTATGAACTGCATCGCGCCAGCGGGTCCGGTATATCAGGCGGGCACGCTCTCTGGGAATCCTCTTGCTATGGCTGCAGGTTTAACGACGCTCAACCACCTTACTGACGATGTGTATGCGACCATGGCCGCTGCTACCCAAGCCTTGGTGGACGGCATGCTGGCCTTGGCAGCCAAACACGGAATCGCGCTCTGTGAGAACCACGTATGCGGTATGTTTAGCTTCTTCTTCGGACAGGACTCTGTACGCAACTACGAAGACGTCGCTGGGTCCAACGTCGATCAGTTCAACGCGTTTTTTCACGCCATGCTAGATCGGGGCATTTATCTTGCACCCTCGGCCTTTGAAGCAGGCTTTCTGTCCGCACAGCATGGTACCGAGGAAATTCAGAAAACCCTGGCTGCCGCTGATCTGGCGCTGGGCTCGCTAACTTCTTAGACCGTGCCTCAATTTTCAGTTTCACCAAGTAAGGGCCCTGAATGTTAGATCTATATGGAATTGGCAATGCCATTGTTGACACCGATGTGGAGGTGGACGATGGATTTTTGGCGGACGCAGATGCAGCCAAGGGGCAAATGACCCTAGTCGACTCTGCGAAAATGTCTAATCTGGTAGACAGGCTCAAGCACTTACCCATGAATCGAGCCAGCGGCGGATCTGCTGCAAACACCATCTTCGCAGCGCAAGCATTCGGCCTCTCAACAGCCTACACATGCCGCTTAGCAGACGATGAAAATGGCCGGCATTTCGATCGAGAAATGCGCACCGCTGGCATCCAGATTTCAGCCCTATCTGAACCCGCACAAAATGGCCGGCGATCCGGGCAATGTCTGGTCATGGTCACCCCGGATGGTCAGCGAACCATGTGCACCGACCTAGGCGTTTCAAGTGAGCTTGAGCCGAGCCAAGTAGATGCTGGACTGCTGAAGACAGCGCAGGTTTTATACATAGAGGGTTATCTGGCCTCCTCGGAACACAGCGTGGCCACCGCGGTCAATGGTTATCAGATTGCCCAAAGTGCTGACAAGAAGATTGCGCTGACCCTTTCAGACGTATCCATGGTGTCGTTTTTTCGCGACGGTTTGACTGCCATCCTAGGCAACGGTATCGACACGCTATTTTGCAACGCGGAAGAGGCCCTAGCCTGGGCAAACACCGATCGATTGGATGTAGCGATTGCCGAGCTATCGGACATCGCCAAGGAAGTCTACGTAACCTTGGGCGCACAGGGCGCTCGGGTTGTCTCGAACTCTGGCACTAAGGATGTGACCGGCGAGTCCCACCAACCATTAGACACCAACGGCGCAGGGGATATGTTCTCTGGCGCCTGCTTGGCCGCGCGACTTCAGGGGGCGCTGCCCGAAGACGCGGCCCAGTTCGCCAACCATGCCGCAGCCAAGGTCATTATGCAGTTTGGCGCAAGATTGCCTGCCCTTGAGGACTACCACGCGCTGAAAGACCGCTACATGTCCTCCTGAGACCATGGCCCGCAAGGATTAGCGCGGCTGAACCAGCCGTTATCCGGGCCCAGCCCTCACGAGTGAAGATGAAAGTTGATTTGACGATCAATGGCCATGGTTTCAAGGTCGGTCCTGCAGCTCAAAGCATAAACCTCCACTCCGGCGGCTACGGCTTCCGCCAGACCTTGGGCGTAGTTCGGATCGATCGCCTGAGCAGGACTGACGGATTTGATCCCACAATGTTGGGCACAAAAGATCAAAACTCCGCGATGCCCCAAAGCCACCATCCGCTGCAGGGCCACCACATGTTTCAGAGCGCGCTCGCTAACGGCATCAGGAAATTCTCCACGCCCTCCAGCCTGCAGCAGCGTCACACTTTTCACTTCGATGTAGGCAGCGTTCCCTGCCGGATCACGGGCCAAAAAATCAAAGCGGCCGCCACCGTCTGGAATTTTCGCCTCAGCTTTGATGTCTAGGAATTCGGTTAATGGCTGAATTCGCCCATGGGCCAGCGCCTCCCCGACCAAGGTGTTAGCACGCCCAGTATTGACGCTGACCAAGCCAGCTGGCGTCTCAACAAACTCTAGGGTACAGGGGTATTTGCGCTTGGGATTGTTCGACTCGGAGTAATAAACCCTGCTTTCAGGATCGATACAGCCAGTCATGGCTCCAGTGTTCGGACAATGTACGGTTATGGTCTCACCCGAAGCCGTCACCACGTCGGCCAGAAACCTTTTGTATCGTTTAACCAGCGTGCCTATGAAAAGTTTTGGCAGCTTCATTGGCCCGCCCCCCAAGCCTGCAACGCCTTACCAATTCGCTCCAAACCCAGCGCAATACTCTGCTCATCGGTGGTGTAAGCGAAGCGCACATGGCTTCCCGCTTGGTGGGTTCCAAAATCCGCACCCGGCGTCACCGCCACCTGATACTCATCGATCAAACGCCAACAAAAGTCCGTGCTGTTCATGCCCGTGCGGCATATGTCCACGTACAGGTAAAAGGCCCCATCTGGCGCCACAGGAATTTTAAAACCCAATGCCTCCAAGCCACGGCTCAGCAACCTCGCCCTACTAACAAAGGCCTGTTGGCGAGCTTTGTGAACGGTCATGGCGTCGTCATCAAATGCCGCTAGCGCTGCGTACTGTGCAGGCGCACTGGGTGATATGAATAAGTTTTGGGCCAGGGAGGTGATCGGCTCGATGGCGTGTTCGGGAACCACCACCCAACCCAGTCGCCAACCGGTCATACCAAAGAACTTAGAAAAGCTGTTGAGCACATATATGTCGTCTGTCACGGCCAAGCCCGAAACATACTCCGGCTCGTTGTGATGCAAACCCTGATAGATCTCATCCAAAATCAAAAAACCTTGGCGACTTTGAGCGAAAGCCGCCATATCACCCAAATCTTGGGCCGAAAGCATGGTTCCAGTGGGATTACTGGGAGATGCCAACAGCGCGCCGCGCGTTTGTTCGCACCAAGCGGCTTGGAAGCTTGCCAAGGTTGGCTGAAACCGGTGCTCAGCGGACACCGCTATCGGCTTGGGAATCGCACCAACCAACCGCGCGAACACTTCATTGCAAGGGTAACCCGGGTCAGTAATTAGCAGTCTGTCCGAGGGATCCAACAGCAATCCGGCGAGCAGGGTCAGTCCACCACTGGCGCCACTAGTCACCATGATGCGGTTCGGAGACACCGCTACGCCCATGGACTGATAGTAGGCACTGATCCGCTGTCGCAAGTCCGAAATGCCCGACGCGGAAGTGTACTTAGTACGCCCGGCGTCAATAGCAGCATGGGCTGCCTTAACAATGGGCTCTGCGGTTTGGAAGTCCGGCTCTCCAACTTCGAGGTGCACTACCGTCTTCCCAGATCGCTCGTACTCTTGTGCGCGTTGCAACAGCTGCATTACAACAAAGGGCGATATTTCTTTTGTGCGGGATGAAAACATTTAGGAACCTCTTAAAGTGGAAAAGCGCACTTGCATCGGCCAATTGACCATTCGATTCGGCAAGTGCTTGCGGGTTTTCACAAAACTGCGGCGCCCAAGTGTGGTTTTCCACTGCGGCATCTGGTAGATTTCGCGCCCTTCTGATTTTGGGGCACCGTGCCCTCATAATATAGGATTGATTATGGCCGCTAACTCAAAGGCAAAAACAGTCAAAAAAACCGCCGCTGCACCGCGCCGCAAGGCCGCTGCCAAGGACTCTCAGTTCCGTAACTTTACGCCATACAAACCCAAGCGTGGCGAAGCGTACATGAGTGAAGGACAGTTGGACCACTTGCGTTCAATTTTAAGCCTTTGGCGCATTGAGCTGATGGAAGAAGTGGATCGGACCGTGAACCACATGCAGGACGATGCAGCGAACTTCCCGGACCCTGCTGACCGAGCAACTCAGGAAGAAGAATTTAGCATCGAGCTGAGAACTCGCGATCGCGAGCGGAAGCTGATCAAAAAAATCGATAAGACCATCGATTTGCTTGAAACCGATGACTTCGGCTACTGCGAAACCTGTGGCATTGAGATCGGTTTGCGCCGTCTAGAAGCACGCCCCACCGCTACTCAGTGCGTGGACTGCAAGGCGCTGGACGAGATCAAAGAAAAGCAGATGCACGGCTAAATCTCTGCCGTTGGCATTGGTTTTGGCACCTTCGGAGCGCACACCGTCAGACTCAGCAGACCGGGTCCTTGCGGGCCGGTTTGCACCCTCCCCTACAGGCCCCTTGCATATGGGCAGCCTCATCACCGCCGTTGCCAGCTACTGCGACATCAAGCAGCGCGGCGGCAATTGGCATGTGCGGCTAGATGACATTGATCCTCTGCGCCACGACCTGAACGCGTCGACCCAGATCATTGAAAGCTTGAACACCCACGGGCTGGCCGGCGACGGGCCTGTGAAACAGCAAAGTCATCGAATAGCACGGTACAAGGCCGCCAGAAACCTTTTGTCTGGCACGGCCTACTACTGCGATTGCTCCCGTAGCAAACTCAAAGCAACGCCTATTTACCCTGGTTACTGTCGAAGCAAGGGCGCCCACCAAGCAGATCACGCCCTGCGCCTGCATGTGGATGATCAGTCCCGTACTTTTCATGACGGCATCAAGGGAAGCCTAGACTTCAACGCCCAGCAGCGGTTTGGGGATTTCGTTATTTGGCGCCGTGACAACTTGGTGACCTACCATCTCGCCACCGCCGTTGACGACGGAGAGCACTACAGCCATGTGCTGCGCGGCGAGGACTTATACGAACAAACTCTGCCACAACTCTATTTGATCGAGCAGCTCAACCTGAAAGAGCCTGCGTATGCGCACATCCCCATTCTCACCTACCCCGATGGCACTAAGCTATCGAAACAAACCCATGCCCCGCCCCTAGACAACAGCATGGCATCTCGCAATCTGCGAACAGCCTTTGACTTCTTGGGGCAAAAGCCACCAAACACCACTTTGTCGTCCAAAGATTGGCTTGAATGGGGCGTAAAACATTGGCAACTGGCCGCCATCCCAACGATTTTGAAGCCCTTTCACCCTTACCATGACTCTGACACCTAGCGACGGTAGGTGTTTTTTCCGGGATTTTTCCCTGAGGTTTTTTGCTACCATCCACTTATGACTCACATCCTTTTCATTGACGATGACCTTACTCGGAGGACCCAGATCGCGGAGCAACTGCGCGAGCAGGGCATTGACGTCACTGAACAGGATTCGATAGCCACGGGAACTGCACTAGATTGCGATGCCGTTGTCGCCATGGACGAAGCCATCTCTGCCGATGTCGCTATCCTTAGTGCGCAGCGCCCGATCATCTTGCTGTCCAACAGCCCAACGGTAAAAGCCTCTGTGGCTGCCCTTCAGTCTGGCGCCAAGGACTACTTAGCGCTGCCCGTTTCCACAGGCGATCTGATGGCAGCCATTGAAAGAGCCACCGCCTACAGTGTTCGAAAACCCATTACCGTGGTCGAACCCATAGAAATGATCGGTTCTTCTGAGGTGATGAACACTCTGCGCCAGCGTATTGCCAAAGTAGGGCCCACCGACTCAACGGTTCTAATCCTTGGCCAGTCTGGTACGGGCAAAGAGCTTGTAGCGCGAGGCATCCACGCCGCCAGCCATCGATCTCATGCGCCACTCATTACGTTAAACTGCGCAACCGTCCCCCCAAGTCTTATCGAATCAGAATTGTTCGGCCTTGCCGCCTACGAAAATAGACCCCAAGAAAGTATTGGCTTGGTGGAGGCTGCTTCGGGCGGCACGTTATTTTAGATGAAATCGCCGAACTGCCACCCAGCGCTCAAGCCCGTTTGCTTCAAGTGGTTCAAGGCGAAAACCGAAAAGTTGGTCAGGCTCAGGCGCTGCCCGTAGATGTGCGCATTATTGCCGCGACCCATAAGGACCTGAAAGCACTCACCGAATCTGGCGCTTTTCGCCCTGACCTGTTTTATCGCCTAAATGTTCTTTGCTTAGAGTTATCGCCCCTCAAAGGCCGGCGCAAAGACATCATCGATATTGCTGAACAGCTACTGGCGGAAACCTGCCAGCGGCTGAACAAGCCTGGATTAATTCTTGGCGAGCAGGCAAAGGAAGCCATGTTGGCCTATCACTGGCCTGGCAATGTACGCGAACTGAGCAATGCCATAGAGCGTGCGGTTATTCTCGCCGATGACGGGGCCGTTATTAGCCAATCACTACTGGCGATTGAACCCCGGGGCGAACAAGAGCCGGAGCCACGGGAGGAGGCGGACCCTAGCCAGACGTCCTTAGAGGACTACTTCGTGCGTTTTGTGCAGGAAAACGAAGAACTGTTCACAGAAACCGAACTGGCGGCAAAATTGGGGATCAGCAGAAAAAGCCTTTGGGAGCGCCGGCAGCGTCTAAACATACCCCGCAAAAAAACCCAGCAGCGCGGACGCCGGGAAAGCTCTTGAAACAATTGTTCAGCTTTTTCAAGCGCAAAACCACTGAGCGCACAAAACCCGCTCGTATCATTAACCATCAGCTTGGCCCCAAAGTCCTCGACCCCAATGCACTGAAAATCATCAAAACTTTGAATGCTAATGGCTATCAAGGGTATTTAGTTGGTGGCTGTGTCAGAGACGCTCTGTGCGGTGTCAAACCCAAAGACTTTGACGTGGCAACGGACGCGCCGCTGGAAGCTGTGGTCAAACTTTTTCGTCGATCCCGTATCGTGGGTCGTCGCTTCCCAATCGTCCATGTTCGTTTTGGCCGCGAGTTGATCGAAGTCTCGACGTTTCGCCGCTCCATGTCAGATAAGGTCGTTCAGGACGATAAAGGCATGATCTTGCGCGACAATGCCTTCGGCACGCTCCAAGAAGATGCCTTTCGCCGAGACTTTACCGCCAACGCCCTGTACTACGATGCGACGAACAACGAGATTATTGATTTCGTCGGTGGCGTCGAGGACATCGAGGCAAAACAACTTCGCTTCATCGGCAAACCACCCACCCGTTTGGCCGAGGATCCGGTGCGAATCCTCCGGGCCATACGCTTCGCGGCTAAGCTCTCTTTTACCATCGACCCGGCAATACTTAAGCTGGTTCCTGAAACTGCCAAGCGCCTAGAATCGATTCCACCTGCCCGGCTTTTTGACGAGTTCCTAAAGCTCTTTTTGAGTGGATACGCCGAAATTGTATGGCGGCAGATTTACCGGACCCCCTTAGCCAAGGCCCTTTTCCCTACCTGCGATCCAACCAGTGAGCTGGTGATGGCGGCCATGAGAAACACCGATGACCGGATTAAAAGCGGTGCTTCGATAACCCCGGGGTTCCTAGTCGCCGTCCTTCTATGGGATGACTTTCAGGCACGAAGCCAAGAGGACGATATCGAAGACGACCCGGCCTTTGTCGTTCTCAAAGATCAACAGAGCTCAGTCGCCATACCAAGGCGCTTTGGCACCTTCGCCAGAGAAGTGTGGATGATGCAAGAGCGCCTGCAAAGCAGGAACCTACGCTCGGTTGAGCGCCTGCTAACGCACAAACGATTTCGCGCCGGCTACGACTTTTTGTGCCTGAGGGCGGAGTCAGATACTGCACTGGAAATTTACGCCCAGTGGTGGACAGATTTCCAAGAAGCGGATGAAAACGGGCGCAAGACCCTCATGGACCAGCTTCCCCGAGCGCCCCGTAAACGGCGACGTAGCCGCAAAAAACGAAAACCCGGCGAAGGGGACGTTCACGAGGCAGGCGACAGTTGAAGGCCCAGGCAGTCTTCTTCATAGTGCTCACTTAGCGTTTGTAATCTCATTGGGTTAAAGAAACCACTGTGTCCACACTTCAAGCTTCCTTTCTTGAGCCAGGCCAACCACCGCAGCTGACCGAAGGCGGCGACGTTTTGGCGAGAGTCAGCGTGGCCAAACAAACCAGCAGTCTGCCCCGATACATCGCCATAGAGGGGCCTGTCGGGGTGGGCAAAACCACCTTAGCTAACAAGTTGGCCGAACTCTTAAACTACCCCTTGATGCTAGAGCCGGTGACCGAGAACCCTTTCTTGGACCGTTTTTATGCCGAAGGGTCCAATCAAGCACTGCCGACCCAGCTGTTTTTCTTACTGCATCGAGCCAAACAGGTAACTCAAATACCCGAGGACGACCTTTTCGATCAGACCCTGATAGCGGATTTTATGATCGAAAAGGACGATTTGTTTGCCAGATTAACCCTCGATAGTGAAGAGCTTGAGCTGTATCAACAAATCCATAAAACCCTTGCCATAGACCCACCCAAGCCCGACCTCGTCATCTACCTTCAGGCACCGGCAACAGTACTGCGTCAGCGGGTGCTGGGACGGGGGCTAGAATTCGAACGCGCCATCGATGTGGAGTATTTGGACGCCTTGGCTGACAGCTATACGGAGTTTTTTCACTATTACTCCGACGCCCCGGTTCTTATCGTCAACGCAGCGGAAATTGACTTTGCCAATAATCAGCGACACTTTCATGCCTTACTCGAGCAAATCTTGGAAATGGAGGGTACGCGGCAGTTTTTTAACCCCAACCCGACGCTGCTGTAACTCATGACAAACCTCAGCACGCCCCCACACTGGGAAGCCTTAATCGCTTCTGCTAACCGCATTGAAACCACCCCTAGCCTGATGCTGTTGCAGGACCATACCCGTAACAGCGCTCTGCGATTGGCCACCGGCGGTTGCCGGTTTGACTTCACACGCCAGCGTGTGGATCAGCAAATTCTTGGGGAGCTATTAGCGTTAGCGGAAAAAACTCAAGTATTCGCTAAACGCGATGCCATGTTCGCCGGCGAGACCATTAACACCTCAGAAAATCGCCAGGTTTTGCATCCCGCTCTACGAGATGGCGCCCCCAAGGCGCCAGCACCGTTGCGGGCACAGGTACAAGCCACGAAAGGCCAATTGTACGAACTGGTTGAGAACATCCGCTCCGGTCGATACACCGGTTATACCGACAAGGCCATACGCGATGTGGTGCACATCGGCATCGGCGGCTCTCATTTAGGACCTGAGCTGGCCGTTACGGCATTAGGCAAACCCAACAGTAAGGGAACCGCTGCATTAGGCACCGACAGCAGTCCGAACATTCACTTTGTCGCCAACGTAGATGCACGAGACATCGCGCTGACCCTTGCTGGTTTAAATCCGGAGACCACGCTCTTTATCGTGGTGTCCAAATCCTTTGGCACCTTAGAAACCCAGCTAAATGCAACTACGGCCCGGAGCTGGTTTTTAGAGCGTACCGGCAACATCGAGGCCATCGGCCAGCACTTTGTCGGCGTAACAGCCAATGTTGAACTTGCGAAAAAGTTCGGCCTGAACGAAGAGCGTATTTACCCTCTTTGGGATTGGGTGGGAGGCCGCTTTTCTTTATGGTCCGCCGTCGGTTTGCCGATCATGTTGAAGCTCGGCACTGAAGCTTTTGAGGAGTTTCTGGCCGGTGCAAGAAACGCTGACGAGCACTTTCTAAAAGCCAGTCCCGCCGAAAATATTCCCTTAATCGCTGCTTTGTTAGCAACTTGGAATACGGTTGCTCTGAGCTGCGACAGTCTTGCGATGCTGAGCTACGACCAGCGCTTAGCATTGCTGCCCGACTACCTGCAGCAACTGGAAATGGAAAGTAACGGTAAATCCGTCAGCGTTGATGGCGAGCCGCTACCCTATCGAACCATGCAAATTCTGTGGGGTGGCTGCGGCACCAACGGCCAGCACGCCTATCACCAATTACTGCATCAAGGCACCAGTCGTTTCGCAGCGGACTTTATTTTGGTTGGTCAGGACGATCTCCATCGCCCGGAACACCACCAATGGCTGCTGGCTAACGGATTCGCCCAAGGTCAGGCGATGACCCTTGGAACCCAGCCAGAGGCCAAGGATCAAGCCCACAAAAGGGTTTTGGGACAGCATCCCTCGACCACGATTTTACTGGACGAACTCGGGCCAGAGCAGCTTGGCTGTCTGCTGGCCGTATACGAACATAAGGTATTTTGTCAGGGCGTTTTATGGAATATAAACTCCTTTGACCAGTGGGGGGTTGAGCTCGGCAAGCAATTAGCGCTTCCGATCTTTGCGCAAATGCACGGCAAAGACGCGTCAGATCAAGACCCTGCCACACGCCATTTAATCGATTACTACCGCTCGTTAAGGCCTGCCGACTCCTGAAGGCTGACGTGCGTTGAACAGGAGGTTTTCTGTGAGCGAACTGTACCCGGTACCAGACAATATCAAGGCCCGCACTTTGATGGATGAGGCAACTTACCAGCGCCTCTACAACCAGTCTGTAGATGACCCCGACAGTTTTTGGGCCGAACAAGCCAGCAACTTTTTATCCTGGGAAAAGTCATGGCATACGGTTAGCCAAGCAGACCTCCCCAAGGGCAATGTCGCTTGGTTTGAGGGCGCCCAACTGAACGTCAGCACCAACTGTATTGATCGGCACCTTCCTGAGCGGGCTGACCAGACGGCCATTATCTGGGAGGGTGACGATCCCGCAGACGATCAAAACATCTCTTATCAAGAGCTTTACGATCGCGTTTGCCAGCTAGCCAATGGCCTGCGCCAACGAGGGGTCAGCAAGGGCGACCGAGTCTGTATTTATATGCCGATGATTCCAGAGGCTGCCTACGCTATGTTGGCCTGCGCCCGCATTGGTGCCATCCATAGCGTTGTCTTTGGTGGCTTTTCGCCGCAATCGCTCAAAGACCGAATTCTCGATTCCGACTGCCAAACCGTAATCACCGCAGATGAGGGAGTCAGAGGTGGCAAGGCGATACCCCTGAAAGCCAATACCGATGAGGCCCTGCAAGCTTGTCCCAATGTGCATACCGTAGTCACGGTGAAACGCACCGGTGGCGACATCAATTGGGTAGACGGCCGTGATGTTTGGTACGACGCGCTAACGTCAGACCAACCCAAGCACGCAGAAGCCGAGGTCATGGAGTCTGAGGATCCGTTGTTCATTCTTTATACCTCGGGTTCCACGGGTAAGCCCAAGGGTGTGCAACACAGCTCCGCCGGCTATTTGCTACATGCAGCCATGACCCACAAGTACGTCTTCGACTACCAAGAAGGCGACATTTACTGGTGCACGGCTGACGTGGGCTGGATTACCGGACACTCCTATATTGTGTATGGGCCTCTGGCAAACGGTGCCACCACGCTCATGTTCGAGGGTGTACCTACCTATCCAGACGCCTCACGCTGCTGGCAGGTCATCGACAAGCACCAGGTCAACGTCTTTTACACGGCACCTACAGCCCTGCGCCAACTCATGGCTCAAGGTGACGACTTCGTTAATACGTCTTCCCGGTCCACCCTGCACTTACTGGGCAGTGTGGGCGAACCCATTAATCCAGAAGCCTGGGAGTGGTATCATAGAGTCGTTGGCGAGGGCCGCTGTCCTATTGTCGACACCTGGTGGCAGACCGAAACCGGCGGCATCATGATCACTCCTTTACCCGGAGCAACAGCCCTGAAGCCCGGCTCAGCCAGTCGCCCTTTTTTCGGCGTGCAGCCAGCCCTCATGGACCCAGAGGGCAATCTCATAAAAGAGACCGCGGCGTCGGGAAATTTGGTCATCACCGCTTCGTGGCCAGGTCAGATCCGTTCGGTTTACGGCGATCACCAGCGAGTTATCGACACCTACTACTCAACCTACCCGGGCTATTACTTCACCGGGGACGGCGCACGCCGAGATGAAGATGGGTATTACTGGATTACAGGGCGGGTTGATGACGTCATGAATGTTTCCGGCCATCGCATTGGCACTGCCGAAGTCGAAAGCGCTCTCGTTTTACACCCAAGCGTTGCAGAAGCAGCGGTAGTGGGTTTTCCTCATGATCTCAAAGGCGAAGGCATCTACGCCTATGTCACGTTAATGGCTGGTGACAACTCGGATACCGAGGAACTGCTGACCCAACTGATCGCCATGGTTCGCAAAGAAATCGGACCCATAGCCAAGCCAGATGTTATCCAGTGGGCACCTGGCCTACCCAAGACTCGATCAGGGAAAATCATGCGCCGGATTCTGCGCAAGATTGCCGCCAATGAACTGGACAACCTTGGCGACACCTCCACACTGGCCGATCCGTCGGTGGTCGACGATTTCTTTGCG
>JAQWIX010000112.1 GCA_029248675.1 Pseudomonadales bacterium
TCGAAATACTTTTCTTTAATCAATTGTTCGTTATCTAGGTCCTCTTCAATGGCATAGCCCCAGATTTCCTGCCGAACCAGGCGGTGGGCGTACTCGGCAAAGGCCTCAGCAAAGCGGTCTGCTAGCGCTTTGATCATTATCTGATTGAAGTCATCGTTGGGAAAGTCTGCTAACACATCGTCTATGTGGTTACCTGCGGTGACGGCAAAGCCTCCCAAGTAGTCGGGACCCTCCGGTGCGACATAGTCTGCCAAACAGAGATTGGGGCTCAGGTCGTCGGGCTTGGGTGCCTGCTGACGTAAGTGGTACAGATCAGCCAAGGGGGTTTGTCGGTCCTCGGCGGTGTACAGCCGAATGTTGTCGCTGTGGAGCCGGTTTGCGGGCCAAATGCCTATGATCCCACTGGTTTGCAGGCGACCGTCTTCGATCAGCCACTGCAGCCGTTCTTGAGTGTCCTGCCAGAGGTTGCTGGCCGCTTCACCCACGACTTCGTCTTCCAGGATATTGGGGAATTTACCCGCCAGTTCCCAGGTCATGAAGTAGGGTGACCAGTCGATGAGGGGAACCAACTCCTCTAGGCTGGGAGTCAACACTTGGGTGCCCAAGGTTTTAGGCTGGGGTGGGGTGTAGTTCGCCCAGTCAAAATCCAGAGCGTTGTCGCGAGCGGATTCCAAAGTAAGAAAGGCACGCTTTTCTCGCCGTGCTTCCACCCGGCCTTTGATTTTTAGATATTCTTCTCGAATCTCAGCTGCATAGGTCTGATACGTCTTATCTGGCGCCAGCAGCTTCGCTGCAACGCCAACCGCCCGGGAAGCGTCACTGACGTAAACTGTGGCTCGATTGTCGTAGGCAGGCGCTATCTTAGCCGCGGTGTGAGCCTTGCTGGTTGTGGCCCCGCCAATAAGCAGGGGGATGTTCAAGTTCAGACGCTGCATTTGGGCGGCCACATTGACCATCTCATCAAGAGACGGTGTGATAAGACCGGATAAACCAATAGCATCAACGTCTTCGTCTATGGCCGTTTGTAGAATTTTCTCAGCGGGCACCATGACACCAAGATCTAAAATGTCGTAGTTGTTGCACTGAAGCACGACGCCAACAATGTTTTTGCCGATGTCATGGACATCGCCCTTTACTGTGGCCAACAAAATTTTGCCCTTGGCCCGTTGCTGCGTCTGCGGTTGATTGGCTTTTTCAGCTTCAATAAAGGGAACCAAGTGAGCCACGGCCTGCTTCATCACCCGGGCACTTTTGACCACCTGGGGGAGAAACATCTTACCGGTGGCGAATAAATCTCCCACCACGCCCATGCCGGCCATGAGCGGGCCCTCGATAACATCAAGGGGGTGCTCTACCTGCTGGCGGGCTTCCTCGGTATCTTCAACCACATGGCTGTTGATGCCTTTTACGAGGGCATGGGTGAGGCGCTCCCTCACCGGCAGGGTTCGCCAAGCCTCTTCCTGCACCGTCTTGGTATCACCAGTTCCTGCGTAATTTTGCGCCAAGCTCAACAGTCGCTCAGTGGCGTCCTCCCGGCGATTGAGCACTAAGTCTTCCGCAGCCTCTCGTAACTCCTGAGGTAGCTGATCGTAAATCTCTAGCTGTCCGGCGTTGACAATGGCCATGGTCAGACCTGCACGTATGGCGTGATAGAGAAAGACCGTATGAATGGCCTCCCGGACTTGGTTATTCCCGCGAAAGGCAAAAGAAACGTTGCTTAACCCGCCCGAGGTGCTTACGCCGGGCAAGTTATTGTGGATCCAAGCCACGGCGTTGATGAAGTCTACGGCGTAGTTTGCATGCTCCTCGATACCGGTACCGATGGCGAAAATATTGGGGTCGAAGATGATGTCGCTGGGATCCACGCCCACCTGTTGGGTCAAAATGTCGAAGCTGCGTTGACATATGTCGATTTTGCGCTGGTAGGTATCCGCTTGACCCTCTTCATCGAAGGCCATGACAACCATGGCAGCACCGTAGGCTCTGCATCGTTTAGCAAGAGAAACGAAGGCTTCCTCGCCTTCTTTGAGGCTCAAAGAGTTAACAATGGCCTTACCTTGTACGCATTTTAAACCGGCCTCAATGATCTCCCACTTGCTAGAGTCGATCATGATAGGAACGCGAGAAATGTCAGGTTCCGTGGCAATCAGGTTCAAGAAGTGTTGCATGGCCTCGACGCCGTCCAGCATCCCTTCGTCCATGTTGATGTCGATGATTTGGGCACCGTTTTCCACCTGTTGGCGGGCCACTTGCAGGGCTTCGGTGAATTCGTTTTCCCGAATCAGTCGAGCGAATCTGGCGGAACCCGTGACGTTTGTGCGTTCACCGACATTAATGAATAGGGCATCTTGGTTGAGCTTTAGTGGCTCTAAACCGGCAAGCTTTAGCTGACTCTTGTGTGGGGTGGAGTCCTGTTTGGCTGCGATTGGTTGCGCGGTTAACGCCATTGGTCTGGGGTCCACATCTTTTACCGCTTGAACAATGGCGGCGATGTGTTCTGGTGTGGTTCCGCAGCAACCACCAACAATATTCAACCAACCTGCTTGGGCGAATTCGCCAATCAATGCAGCCATTTGATCCGGGTCTTGTGTGTACTCACCGAAGGCGTCGGGTAGGCCTGCATTGGGGTGAGCGCTGACACCGCTTGCGCTGAGTGCCGCCAGTTCCGCGATGTAGGGCCGCAGTTGCTCTGCTCCGAGTGCGCAGTTCAGGCCTACAGCCACCGGGTTTGCATGCTCTACCGAATACAGAAATGCCTCGCAGGTCTGGCCCGACAGGGTGCGTCCGCTGGCATCGGTAATGGTGCCGGACACGATTAGGGGATAGGGCTCTTCTAGCTCTCCATTGACCCGATCCAAGGCGGCTATGGCGGCTTTTGCGTTCAGCGTGTCAAAGACAGTTTCGATAAGAAATAGGTCCACACCGCCGGCGATGAGACCACGAGCCGCCTCTTCGTAGGCACGGCACAGACTGTCGAAGTCCACGTTGCGAAACTCTGGCCGGTTAACGTCTGGCGAAATGCTGGCTGTCCGATTGGTGGGCCCAATGCTGCCCGCGACAAAACGAGGCTGGCTGTCGCTGCTGTATTCATCGGCGCAGTGTCTGGCGATACTCGCTGCCTGTTCATTTATTTCAAAACACAGATCTTGAGTACCAAAGTCCGCCTGGGCGATGTCTGTGGCGTTGAACGTATTGGTGCTAATGATGTCGCAGCCTGCTGCTAGATATCCGTTATGCACTTCAGCGACAATTGCAGGCTGGGTCAGATTTAGTATGTCGTGGTTGCCCTGAAGGGGCCTTCCAAGATCGGCAAAACGCTCTCCCTGAAAAGCCTCTTCAGAGAGTTTGTAGCCTTGGAACGCACTGCCGTAAGCGCCATCCAAAACTAAGATCCGTTGCTGCATCATTTGTAGCAGCATCGAACGTGTCAAACGTGGATTGAAGCGACTGCTGCTAGAAGATTGGGCTTGCATGAACGTTTGGATCCCTGTGATTTCCTGGAATTTATGGGCTGTGGGTGCACCCGAGTCGGTACTTTAGGCAAGCTGCCCATCTAGAACAAATCGAGAGCTGATACGTGGTCTTGAGAACCGCTCATGATGGCGCAGGGATAGCAGATCAAGCTTTGGTGCATTTGTCCGGATAGATTCTCTGCAAAGGCCCCGGTGATCTGTACAATAAGATCGTTGACGAAAGGTCATCCGAAGAAAAACCCAAAGAAAAAACCTGTTCACAGGACAACACATGATAGAGATTTCCTCCAGCGCACAAACCTACTTGCACGACTTGCTCGCAAAGCAAGACGACCAAGGCGTGAGTATCCGTATTTTTGTTGCCCAACCCGGTACGCCCCAGGCTGAAACCTGCATCGCTTACTGTCGCCCGGGTGAGGAGCAGGAAGGGGATATCGCTGTGGAATATGAGGGTTTTCGGGCGTGGTTCGAGGGCCGCAGTGAACCCTATCTGGAAGACGCGGAAGTGGACTATCAAGAAGATCAGATGGGAGGTCAGCTTACCATTAAAGCTCCCAACGCTCGGGTGCCCAAGGTGGGCCCAGATGCGCCTATCGAGGATCGAATCAACTACGTGCTGTACAACGAAATTAACCCCGGTCTGGCTGCCCACGGTGGCGTGGTGTCCTTGGTCGAGGTTACGCCAGAAAGTGAGGCAGTCCTGCAATTTGGCGGTGGGTGCCAGGGTTGCTCTGCGGTGGATCTAACCCTTAAAGGGAGTGTAGAGACCACGCTATTGGAGCGGGTGCCCGAGCTTACTGCAGTGAAAGACATGACCGACCACACCGTGACTGAGAACGCTTACTACAGCTAAGCTTCTGGATCCCACCCACTGAACCCCAGTTCTACTGGGGCCGAGACGCCAGTTCTGACGCAAGGTGCCTTAGCAGCGCGTCGGTTTCTTCCCAGTCAATGCAGGCATCGGTAATCGAAACGCCGTAGCTAAGACCGTCAGGGTTGTTAATGCTTTGATTGCCCGAGTTGAGATGACTTTCGATCATCAGGCCCGTAATCGAGCGGTTACCTTGGGCTACCTGAGCCATCACCGACTCCACAACCTTGCGCTGTTGTCGATGGTCTTTGTTGGAGTTGGCGTGTGAGCAGTCCACCATGATGGATTGAGTTAGCTCAAGCTTCGCCAAGGCAGCTTCACAGGCCTCAATGTGGGGAGGCTCGTAGTTGGGTCCGGCACTACCGCCGCGAAGCACCACATGGGCAAATTCGTTGCCCCTAGTTTGCACAACACTGACCTGTCCATTTGGGTTGATGCCGAGGAAACGATGTGGACTGGCCACAGACTCCAGCGCGTTAATGGCGACGCCCAAGGAGCCATCGGTGCCATTTTTGAAGCCTACAGGGCAGCTCAGACCAGATGCCATTTCTCGATGTGTTTGTGACTCGGTCGTACGCGCGCCGATGGCAGACCACGAAATCAGATCCTGAAGGTATTGGGGGGTGATAGGGTCCAAGGCTTCCGTCGCAAGAGGTAGTCCTAGGGTCGATAAATCCAGCAGCAGTTGACGCCCTATGTGCAGTCCTTCAGCCACTTTGAAGCTGTCATCAAGATGAGGGTCGTTAATCAGGCCCTTCCAGCCCACGGTGCTGCGCGGTTTTTCGAAGTAGGCTCGCATCACCACGAAAACCTGATCGCTGATGTCGTCGGCAAGGGTTTTTAGCCGCGTCGCGTAGTCTTTGGCAGCGTCCACATCATGGATCGAGCACGGACCTACCACGACAAGCATCCGGGGGTCCTTGCGGGCGACAATGTTCTTAACCGTATCTCGATAATCACTGATTGCATCGCGCAGGGCGTCGCTGACGGGAAGTTGAGCCTTTAACTGCTCCGGCGTTACCAACACTTCCTGTTGTTCAATGTTCAAGTTCTCGAGCTGCACACATTTCTCCTTGATCCGGGCCGGGTGCCCGCTTAGCGCCTCAATGCTGGCGGCGCATGGTAAACGGCCACGGACGAAAAGCAATCATCTTGCGGTCTGTGGGGAGAGGTATTGAGTCGTGAAATAGACCTTGCTCTGCTAGGGCGGCAGTTCCTCGAAATGGGAAATGCCCGTGAAGTATAAAGCGGTTTTCACGGGTAGTCCCTGAGTTGGTACTGGGTTAAAAATCTCTGGGCACTGGCTAATCAGGGACGATAACGCTTGCCGATAGCGCTGAAGCTGGGAGCTGTAACGGATGGCTTCCTCAGCTAAAAAGTCCGTCAGCGCGGCTCCTGGTTGAGGCACGCTGGTCTTAAAGTCGACGACCCACCAAGCATCGTCGGTTCTAAAAACCCGGTCAAAGACGAGCTTTCGAGGCCCGGTATGGGTTGCCACGGTGATCGGCCATTCAAAATGTCCGTTAAGATGAGCCTGTAAAAGCCAATGTCCCGTAGGATCCGCCAAAGTTTGTTCGACGTGGGCCACTGCTGTATCGAAGACCTGTGTCCATTGGTGGGGTTCCGCATCCAATTTTGCTAACCAGCTGCGCATCTGGCTCGCCAAACGTTCTTGCTCTATGGGCATAGACTGTTGGTTTTTTTCGCCAATCACGGCCAACGCTTGGTGCACAAGGTTTCCAAGGGCCAAATTAAAACGATTGGAACGATCGTCCTCGATTTCTTCGGGATCTGACAGCGGTTCTGACGCCTCATTGGAAGCCTCTGCCTGTGGCAGCTCCGGTTGGTTTGCCGGCGCTCGCCATCGGTAATCAGCGGGTAGACGTTTGATTAGCCTTTGGCGATTCGGGGGGACATCTTGAAGGTCCTCATCGTTGGCGCTTGAGGCATTGTCTGCCCCAGGTTTTTGGTCCTCAAGCGCGGCCAGCGCTGGTAAGTACTGGGCTAGACCTTGGGGCCGCTTGCGCAAGCTGGCAGTACTCAGCCACAAGCTCTGCTCGGCTCGGGTGCATGCCACATACAACAGTCGCTTTACCTCGTTTTCACTACGGCTGTGTTCCTCAAAGCGCAACCATTGATAGACAGGATCGTCCCGCACGCCGACAAGTAAGCCATTTGTCGTTGGTCGCCACAGCAACAGGTCCTTGTCGTCGGCACGACCGCGTCGCCCTAGGTTCGGCAATATCACGTGAGTGAATTCCAAACCCTTGGATTTGTGAATGGTCATGACTTTTACTTTGGCTTGACTGGGGTCTTGGGCATACAGATCGGCGGTTTTTTCCTGCACCAGTTCTGGATGCCAGCCGCGATCTTGCTGTGCTTCGAGTAAGTCGAACCACGCGTGGGCGTGGGCCAGGTTGGGCTGTGGGTAGGCGTCCACGCCACCTAGGCGCACCCAGCAGCCTTCAACGATTTCGCAAACCGGCAATTCAAATAATCGCTGCTGGGCCCATGTCCAAGCCTGCATCAAGCGCTGAAGGGCTGGCTCTGCGCCCATCATTTGCTCGCAGGCGGTGAGTAGATCGGGTGCTTCGGCGATGCACTCCAGTTGGGCAAGGCTGAGGCCCACCATGGGACTTCGCAGAATACTAAACCAAGATAAACGATGGCTGGGTTCTAGCAGCATGCGGTGCAAGCTCAACAAATCGGTGACGATGGGCTCGGCTGATAATGAATCAATGTCGGTGCTCGTGTAGGCAATACCCGCTTGTTTAAGGGCTTGCATCAACAAGGGCAGGTGGGATCGTGCGCGACACAAAATGCCAATAGCTTCTTCGCCGTCGTCGGGAAATTGGGCCAGCAGTTCCGCTACATAGTGGGCGATGGCCGCAGCTTCCTGGGCCTCGTCAGCAAAGGCATGTTGAACAAGGGCAGGTACTTGAGACGATTCGGTATCGTTTCGATGCTGGGCAATGGCTTGGGAAAATGGAATAGCGCCCAAATGAGGTAGGGCATCGGCTGGAAATAAGGCCGAAAAAAGCTCGTTGTTCCAGTCCACTAGCTCTGGGCGGGAGCGAAAGTTGGAGGTGAGCTGCAGAGGTTCTAACCCGACGTTGGGCAGGCCCTGCTGCCAGCATTGGCTAAATATCGACACATCAGCATCACGAAAGCGGTAAACAGACTGCATGGGGTCGCCTACGGCGAAGAAGGTATTGGCGTCGTCCCCAGCCCAGCCTGCCGTGAGCCGATTGAAAAAATCGAACTGACTGCGCGATGTGTCTTGGAACTCGTCCACTAGCAAGTGGCTAATACGATAGTCCCAGTATAGAGCGAGATCTGTGGGACCATGCTCGTCCTCCAGTCCGGCGCTGGCTCGCATGAGCATGCCGGTAAAATCTAAACAACGTCGTTGCCCAAGCAGGGACTCCAGCTCCGCTGCGGCCATGGCTAGGGTGACGGCGGTGGCGATGAGGGTGTCAAAGGCTTCTGGTTCCTCCTGCAACCCCGGCAACTGGGCGCAGGCGGAAAGCAGTGGGGCCAAATTTCTTTGCTGTAGAGTTTCAAGCCAGTTGAGGAAATCGCTTTTAAAGGCTTTATCGGTGAAGGCCTCGCCCTGTCGCCGGTCAATGCTTTTCCTGACCGTTCCCTTTTGGGTAAGGATTAGGGGCAATAGGGCGGTAATATGGTCTGTTCTTTCAGTGGCCTTTGCTATTTGGGTGACCATCAGCCGGTCGTCGCTGTTTAGTCGGTGATCAAGAGGCGTCAGCAGTGTTTCCCGTAGCTCGCTCACAGCGTCATTTAAGGTGTTTGCCAATTCGCCGCTGCTATTTAGCGCCAAGCCGGTAATCCGTCGAGAAACATCCAGCCACTGGTCGCGTTTAGCCAGCATGCCAGTCAGCAGTTTGTCGGCGGAGTCAGCATTGTTGTCTAACGCCTGTAAAAACTGTCCGACGTAGAAATTGCTGGGGTCGGCAGTAAAGAGTTTGCTCAACACGTTTCGCGCTGCCTGAAGATAGAGGGGGTTCGGTTTGTCCTCAATCGCCATGCCCTCGGCGCTTTGATTGCCTGGAATCTGGGTCGCCAACTCGGTGGCAAAGCTGTCGATGGTTTGGATCTTCAACAGGTTCGGGTTTTGGGCAAGCATCCATCCGTTGCTGGCGTCCTGGCGCCGGATGGCTTGTATCAATGGCGTGTCTTTTTTCAGCGCACTCAGAACACGCTGTTTCATTTCCATGGCAGCCGCTCGGGTAAACGTGATGGCCAGTATTTCTTCTGGCCGCCGTACTGTCGCCAGCAGGTGCAGGTAACGTTCCACAAGAAGTGACGTTTTACCCGAGCCGGCAGGCGCTTGGACGATGAAGGACTCCGTCACCGACAGGGCGCGCTGACGCTGAGGCTGGTCTTGTGGAACTGATTCCGAGGGCAGACTGCTCACACCTGCTCCAGCTCAGGTGCCGTTTGGCGCTTTTCGTCTATCCGGCACAATGACTTGAGGTGACAGTAGCGACAGGCGTTGGTTTGCGGGTTGACCGCGGCATCGCCAGCTTCAATGCTCTTTGCCAAGGTTTCCAGCTGCTCAGCCCATCGAGCGCGTTGTTGCTCCCAATCTACATCCGTCACTGTTGTTTTGATGCTGCGGTTTTTTCCTTCAACAAGTTGTCCATCATCTTTGCCCAAGCCGATGACTTTGCAGTCGTCTTCTCGCAGCTGAGCGTAATAAACCCCGGCGACATCCTCCCGAATGATGCTGTAGCAGGGCAGCTGTGGGGCGAGCAGGGTGTCTTGAACACCGCCAACGCTCACCTTGCCAGTTTTGTAGTCGATGACCACGATGGTGTCATCCACTTTGTCCAGCCTGTCGATTCGCAGCGCAAAGGAAAGATTGCCCAGTTCCAATACATAGCGTTCTTCGATTTGAAGCACCTGAAAGGGGCGGCGCTCAGCCTCTAGGGACAAAAATGCTGTGGCTAGCTGGTAGAGGCGTTCTTGCTCCGTCGCGAGAAAGGTATCGGGTAAGTGGATATAGCGGTGTAAAGACTGGCCGCAAAGGGTTTGCAAAACGTCGGGCGGTTGCTTGCGGGCCAGTTCAGGATCCGGGAAGCGCCGATAAAGTTGTTCGAAAATCCAGTGCAAGGCATTGCCGCGCTCCATGGCGTTCAAAAAGTCTCGCGGCTCATTGGGTTGATCAAGGCCCAAACGGTAGATGGCAAAGGCCTTGAAGGCACATTGGGCCTGTGTTTCTAGGCGATGTGTACCGCCTCTCGTGAGACCGGGGCTGGTGGCGGTACCGTACCCGTCATCTTGACTTATTGCCTTGATCCCTTGAGGCCGCATGAAGGGGTGTCTGAGCTCCATCGCTAAGGCCAACTCAGGATGTGCTCCTTGGTCTGCTTGGCGGGCCTGCACCAACGGGGTGTGGTGGACTGTTGCCCCGTTTAGGGTGTGGGTGAAACTCATGCGCAGCTGGCCGCTTCGGGAGACCCAAGATTTGAGTGTTCTCTGGGCGAAGGCCAGCTCCTGACCTTGTGTGCTGCGGGGCAGGCCATGGGCCACAGCCGCATTTCTGGGGATAAACGTCGATACGGTAGCTTTGCCCGGAAACTGTTCGGCACTCATGCCGCAGACCCAAAGATAGTCAAAGCTCAGCCCGGTGGTTTCCAGCATGCCCAGGATTTGTACGTTGGACGCCTGACGCTCAGGCGCGAAGGTTTGGTCCAAGGCCCAATCGATCAACTCCAGCGCATCGGCCAAGGTAATCAGGGTTGTGCTTGGTTCGGTTGCTAGCTCGCCGAGTATTGATTGGATTCGAGTAGCGGCTTGAAATTGAATGGAGCCAAGCTCTTGAGTTCGAGGCCAACCACCACTGGTCAACAAGCCGTGGATTTGGTCCACCCACACGTCGAGTCTCGCTCGGTTGGGCAGCCTGGCGACCAATTCTCTTAGTCCACTCTCGCTCTCGCCTTTCAGCAAGGCGGTGCTATCGAGCTTGCGTCTGGCCCACCCAGGCCATTGGTCTTTTAATTCATCGCACCAAGGCAGTGTTAGAAATGGGGAATGCAACAGGGGTGTCAAGGTGCTTTGGTCCGCTGGCTGACGCAACCAATCTAGGTAAATTCTGGCATGGCGCCACACCGGCTGGCTCACCAAGCTCTTTCCGCCGGAAAGGTCGAAGGCCGGATGCCGACTATCCCTCATGGGTGTCAGGGTGGCGGCAAACTGACGCAGCACGCGATCGTAGTTGGCGCTGAGATCAGGCACGACGACCCCAATGGTTGCGTGGGGGTCTGCGGTAATAGTTTCGCGTACCCAGCTAGCGGCAGCCATTAGCTCGTCACCCAAGGAGTCATATCCGGCAACGTCCACCGCAGGCGGGGATTCAAATGGCAGGTCTGGTGGTGTTGATAGGGCCCGGTTATCAGCCTGCGTGAAGGCTCCCAACCCAAGGTCTGGCTGAAAACCAGTGATCCACCTTCCGTTCTGGAGAATGTTGACGGACGCCGGGGCGATTTGGCCCAGCTGCTGGAAAAAAGCGCCTTCTGCCGGCGTTAGATGCTCAAAGTCGATAAGAAGCAGCTGTTGGGCTTGAATCTCGTTTAAGTCTTCAACGCTGGAGCCAAGAACTCGAGGCAGATCTGCCTCACAAATGATTTGTTCTGGGCCCTCGGGCACGGCAGAGGTGTACCACTGAGAGAAATACTGGGCCCGTTCGCTACTCATCTGAGGGCCGTGCAAGTCGATATCATAGCCCCGAACAAGCTGCCAAGCGGCGGCAGCGGCGCGGCATTGCTGGGCGTAGCCTTCGGGCGCACTTTGCTGGAATCGGAGGTTTATTTCTTGTTCTGTTAGCAGCTCGTGCCGGTTCGCGTCGGCGTTTTGGAACCGAGAGTACTGAAGGCGCCAAAAACGGCGCAGGCTCATACATTGCAAGCTGGGCCAGACGGTTGCACCGGTGGCTAGTTTTGCTAGATCGAAGGCGTTGCTGAATTCCCTGGCAAGTCGCTCGTTGGGCGTAATAACAACACAGTCGGCTATATCGTCGAGATGTTGGGCTGGGATGTGCACGAATGCGGCGGGCATGACTGGAGTCTAACGAAGTAACCTGCATGCGGACAATGCTGGGACCCATGTGCATGAACATTCTTTTCGCTAGGATGCTATCAAGCGCAAGCAACACGGGTTAAAATCTGGCCCACCCCTAAGGTTCTCTAACCCGCAGTAGCGGCGTTAAAGCAGGGAACATGGAAATTTCGCAATTGAAGGACTGCTGAAACCTAATTCTCAGTCTTTGAAAAACTGACCAGGAGTAGTGAGAGATATGTGGCACCTTATTGAAGATTTCTTTGATCAAAACATCGTCATGAAAGGATTTTTAGGCTTGGGCTGGTTGTCCGTTCTGATCATGTTCACCAGTCTTGTGCAGCAGGTGCTGGCCTAGGCCCATGTGGCTCTCCACGCTCAATCACGACCAACAAAAAGCGATGCTTCGCTTGGCACATAACGTCATTGTGTCGGATGGTTTATTGGATCCTAACGAAGAAGGCATGCTAGAAGCCTTTCGTCGGGAAATGGGCGTGGGCAGCGACTTTGAGGTGGAATACCTTGAACTCGATGGTGTAGAGCGAATCTTCCCCGATCGTCAGTCTCAGCTCATTGTGCTTATGAACCTTTGTAAACTCAGTTATGCAGACGGCGCCTTTGAGATCGAGGAAGAATGCTTGATCAACGAGATTCGAAAAGCATTTGATGTCAGCGAAGGCCACTTTGCCATGCTTGAAAACTGGACTAAGCGGATGTCCCAACTGGAAGCTGAAGGCGCGGCCATGTTGGATTTGGCCTAAGGGCAGAACGAAGCCGTTCGGTTTCCGTGGTTGAGGGCTCGAGTACCAAAACCGCTAAATTGCGTCGTTGTATTTATTGATCTATGCCGAGGAACCGATGTGGATTTCGAAGACGATAGAGAGCAACAGCTTCGTTGGCTTGAAGCCCTCAGGACAGAGCACAGAGATTTGGATGTTGCCATCAATCACCTGCTCAGTAGCCGGCATCACGACACGATGCGCATTCAGCGCTTAAAACGACGAAAGCTCAAACTCAAGGACGCCATTCACAAGTTGGAAGGCGAATTAATCCCAGATCTGGATGCCTGATATGACTGAAGCGGCTGTTGACAGACCATTGACTGTCGGTATCTCGTCTACCGCGCTTTTTGATCTCAGCAAGTCCAACGAGATATACCAACGCGAAGGACTGGAAGCTTATCGGCGCTATCAGATTTCCAAGGAAGATACCGTTCTAGAGCCGGGAGATGGTTTTTTTCTGGTAGAAAAATTGTTGAATATCAATAAGATGTTCGACAAATCTCGAGTCGAAATACTGCTTTTGTCGCGCAATTCCGCGGATACTGGATTGCGGGTGTTCAACTCCATCCGGGCTCACGAGCTGGACATTACCCGGGCTGCTTTTTGTGGCGGAGAGTCGCCTTATCGATACATTCAAGGGTTTAACTGCGACCTGTTCCTGTCGACCTATGCTGATGATGTGCGTCAAGCCCTAGCCCAAGATGTTGCTGCGGCAACTCTGTTGGGTCGCATGCGTCCAGCGAAAGAATCTAAGGGCGCTCTGCTTAAATTAGCGTTTGACGGTGATTCCGTGCTGTTTTCCGACGAAGCCGAGCGAATTTATCAGCAGCAGGGACTGGAGGCATTCAGCGAGTCGGAACAGGATCAAGCGAAAGAATCCCTAGCCGGTGGCCCGTTCAAGGCATTTCTCGGCGCGTTGCATCGGCTTCAGCAGGAGTTTCCAGAAGGGCAAAGCCCAATTCGAACAGCCTTGGTGACCGCCCGTGGGGCGCCAGCCCATGAACGCGTTATCCGAACTCTGCGCGATTGGGATATTCGTCTGGATGAGTCCCTGTTTCTCGGTGGTATGGACAAGACCGCGTTTTTGCAGGCGTTCGAAGCGGACATCTTTTTTGATGACCAAGCCGCCCACTGCGACCGAGCGAACCCACACATTCCCTCAGGTCATGTGCCTCATGGAGTGGTGAATGGGGAGTTGGGCACGACGATGGATAAAGAAGAATAAAAAATATCTTTTTATAACTGCTTGCGTAAAATGCTTGCTTTTCAAGAGTTCGGAAACGTCTATGAAACTCCAGCAACTGCGGTACATTGTCGAAGTGGCGAAACACGATCTAAATGTGTCTGCTACAGCTCAAGCACTTTTCACCTCTCAACCCGGTGTCAGCAAGCAAATTCGGCTGCTAGAGGACGAGCTGGGAGTCGAAATCTTCGTCCGCAGCGGCAAACATCTAACCCAAGTGACCCAAGTCGGCCAGCAAATTATCGATATGGCCACCCAGGTGCTTCGGCAAACCGGCACGATCAAACAAATTGCTCAAGAATGCTCGGATGAAGCGGTCGGGGATTTAACCATTGCGACCACGCATACTCAGGCGCGCTATGCGTTGCCTGAAGTGATCCGCAAGTTTACCGATGCGTATCCGGAAGTTGCCCTGCACATGAAACAAGGCACGCCGGCCCAGATCGCTGAACTGGCAGCCTCTGGAGCCGCTGACTTTGCCATCGCTACCGAGGGGATGGAGCTTTTTAAAGACCTCATTATGATGCCATGCTACGAGTGGAATCGTTCAGTGGTTGTGCCTAAGGATCATCCGCTGGCCAGTAAGGCAGCAGAACCGCAAGGTCTGACGTTGCAAGATATTGCAGATCACCCAATTGTTACCTACGTCTTTGGTTTCACCGGGCGGTCCCGACTAGACGACGCCTTTGGTGCTCTGTCCTTGACCCCGAATGTGGTATTTACCGCCACCGATGCCGACGTTATCAAAACCTACGTCAGGTTGGGCTTAGGAGTAGGGATTATCGCGTCGATGGCCTACGACCTAGAACAAGATGAGGACTTGGTGCGTATCGACGCAGGGCATCTGTTCGCTCCTAGCGTTACCCATATTGGGTTTCGTCGAGGGACGTTTTTGCGCCGTTATATGCTGGATCTGATTCAGTCCTTTGCACCCCATTTAGATCATCGCAGGGTGCAAGAGGCACAGAACTGCTTTACGTCAGCAGAGCGCGAGGCGTTATTCAGCCAGGTAGAGCTACCAGTCCGCTAAATTGCGTTGGGGTTGTCTGGCTGAAAAGCGGCCTTAACAAAGGCAAAGTAGACGGTATAGATCGTATGCTGTAGTTCGCCAGAGCTGTCGTCGGTAACGATAAAGAACGGTGCCTGGTGCACCCCGTGTTTCGCCGCCAGCAAGGCTCCTGGGGATTGGGGGTCGTCCTCTCTGGCGATCACAATATCGTCAATGCGCTGAAGAAAACCAGCCCGATCCAATCGCTCCTCAACCTGCATGCACTTTGGGCAAGGGTTGCCATCGGGCTGTATTTTCTTGACGAAGGTAAGATGTTTCATGTTTGTGCGCTCAAGGCGCTATGCCGGAATTTCCTTAGGAAACCTGAGTCAGCGGGATCACGTTCTGGCCGTGCAGGCCGCATTCCTTTTGCGTCGCTTCCTCCCACCACCAACGTCCAGCGCGCTCGTGCTCGTAGGGGCCCACAGCCCGGGTGCAGGGTTGGCAGCCCACAGAGACAAAGCCTCGGTCGTGCAGCGGGTTGTAGGGTACTTGGTAGTCGCGTATGTACTGCCAAACTTCTGCAGAAGACCAGAGCGCTAATGGATTGAACTTAATCAGCTCGTGTTCGTCAGTAGAAAAACCTGAATCCTTCTGGCGGTGGGGGATTTCGCTGCGCGTGACATTTTGATCCTGACGCTGACCGGTAATCCAGGCGTCGAGGGTGGCCAGCTTTCGACGTAACGGCTGTACTTTTCTGACGGCGCAGCATTCTTGGTGTCCGTCCTGATAAAAACTGAACAAGCCCTTGGCTTTGACCAGGGCTTCAACGCCCTCGGGTGCGGGGTAAACCAGCTCGATAGGCTGCTGGTAGTGATTCCGCACAGTCTCCAAGTATTCGTAGGTCTCTATCGGCAAACGCCCCGTGTCGAGGGAAAATACGTCGACTTGATGACCGAGGCTTTGCACTAGGTCAATGAGTACCACATCTTCAGCGCCGCTAAAGGATAGGGCGATCTGGCCTTGGCCGAACTCAGTTAGAGCTTTGCCCAACAACTCTTCGGTTTGCGCAATTTTTGTGCTCAATTGGCTGGTGGTGGCAGTCTTTGTGGCATCGATGTTCATGGTGGTGTTCTTGCTCTTGGTTTCGCTTTGATCAACAAAGTGCGCACGTTACCAGCACGAAAAATTCAAAAAAAATACCCTGTTGCTATATGCTTACGCCAAATTTTTTCTGAGGTAGGCCGTGGACGTATTGTGTTTGGACTTGGAGGGTGTGCTGGTGCCGGAAGTTTGGCAGGCGGTGGCGCGAGAAACGCAAATACCCGAACTACTTAAGACCACTAGGGACATCCCTAATTATGATGACTTGATGAATTATCGGTTAGCCATCATTGAGGAGCATGGAATTACGCTGAGCCAAATTCAGACAGAAATTGCCAAGTTGAGTCCATTGCCCGGGGCGGTGGAGTTCCTTCGCTGGGCACGACTGAATTTCCAGGTGGCCATCATCTCGGACACCTTTTACGAGTTTGCAGCGCCCCTGATGGCCCAGTTGGACGAGCCCTTTTTGTTATGCCACAAGCTGCAGGTCCGCGATGATCGCATTGTCGGTTACACCCTGCGGCAGTCGGACCCAAAGCGTTGTTCGGTCAAAGCCTTCAAAAGCCTTGAGCTCAAGGTCGTGGCGGCAGGGGACTCGTTCAATGATGTGTCAATGTTGGAAGAGGCCCATGCTGGGATCTTTTTCCAGGCCCCCGAAAACGTACGCGCACAATTTCCACAATATCCAATGGCCGCAGATTACGCCGAACTCCAGCAGCTAATCCTCCATGCTCAGGCCAACTTCTAGTCTAGTGAGGGTCGGCAAGCGCCTTTCGACCAAACGAAGTAATTAAGGGTAACCGGTTCAGCAGGGTGAAACACGTTCTCGCCCCTTGGCCAACAGTCTTAGAGAGGGGCCAGGCAGGATCTAGGCGACCAATTCAGTTATCATGTGGGCCCAGTATTCAGGGTAGGTTCAACTAAGGGAGGGTGTTATATGAGCCAAGGTAAAAAGTTTCGAGCGGCAATTAGTGCTGCTGCGCCGACGCCACTGCAGATTCCGGGCACCATCAACGCCTATACGGCGTTAATGGCCGAACGTGTTGGTCATCAGGCCATCTATCTCTCCGGTGGCGGCGTTGCCAATGCCTCCTACGGTCTTCCCGATTTAGGTATGACTTCTCTCAACGACGTGCTTGAA
>JAQWIX010000115.1 GCA_029248675.1 Pseudomonadales bacterium
CCATGGCCGCGGTCGTGCTGGCGGATCAAGGAGCGGATGTTATTAAAATAGAGCCGCCGGGATGGGGTGACGGTATCCGCGGATTAGGAGCATCGCGCAACGGTCTAAGCGCCATTTACTCAATGATTAACCGCAACAAGCGTTCCGTGGCCATCAACCTTAAGCACCCGGAAGGCCAAGGACTGATCCGTCGGCTGGCAGCCGACGCCGATGTGCTGCTGCAGAATTACCGACCGGGCAAGATGGCCCGTTTGGGCCTAGATTACGAGTCACTGCAGGAGAATTGCCCAAATCTTATCTACGCCTCCATCAATGGTATGGGTGAGGTTGGACCCTACGCCGAGCGAAAGACCTATGACTACGTCATTCAGGCGCTCAGCGGCATTTTAGATGTGCAGGGAACTGCACCGATGAGCATGAACCCTGCCCAAACCGATGACGAGCCGGCGCCAAACGGGCCGGATTTGCAGATGGTTCGCTCAATCATCTACGACAAAGTCACGGCGCTCACGGCTGCACAAGGCATAACAGCAGCGCTGTTGGCTCGAGAGCGAACTGGCCGCGGACAACACGTTCAGCTCTCCATGCTGGACACCGCTATCTACTTCAACTGGCCCGAGCTGATGTGGAATTACGCGTTCAAAGGCCAAGGCGTTCAGTACGCAGGGGATTTGGCGGATGTGTGTGGCATCAGCGAGACTGCTGATGGCGCCGTGGTCTCGGGCTATTTGGGGGCTGATTGTCGCCAGTACGCCACCGATGAACTTATGGATCTGCTGGCCTATAACGAAATACCCGCGGGTCGCGTAAACACGCGAGCGCAAGTGATAGACGATCCTCAGGTGCAGGCAGCAAAAATATTACAGGACTTTGAACACCCCCGGGGGGGCGCCATGCGGCAGCCGCGCAACCCGTTGCGTTTCAGCGATGTGTCGACGCCCAAATTGCAGCCCTCGGCAGACCTAGGCGAGCATACTGTCGAGGTGTTAGCGGGCCTGGGTTTGAGTCTGGAAGAGATGCAGGAATTGGCCCGGCAGGGTGCGATTGGGTAGTAGATCAGTCCTTTTCCGGTTGATGGAATAGCACGATCCTCCCTAAAGCTTGGCCAGATTCCAAAAGCTCCTGAGCTGCGGCCCCTTGATCGATAGTGAAGGTATGAGCGATCTGTGGGTTGAACTGCTCTAGGGCAATTCCATCGCAGTAGTGCGACCAAACGTTGGCAAAATCCCTTGAGCGATAGGCATCGCTGCCCCTGATTTGGATGCCACGCCCAAAAATTGAACCCAGGGAGGGGATCGAGGCGGTGTCGCCGGTGGTGTTGCCGCAGCAGACCAAACGTCCTTGGGGACCCAGTGCGCCCAGGGACGCCTCCCAAAGCGCCGTGCCGACATGATCCAGCACCATATCCACCCCCTTGCCGCCGGTTTGATTCCCAATCCAGCTAACAATGTCTGTACTTTGGCTGTTGGCAGTAACTGCGCCCAGTTCTGCGGCGGCAGCACACTTTTCGTCGGTGGTGGCGCTAACAAAAACCCGCGCACCAGCGGCTATCGCCAGTTGAACAGCTGCCAAGGTTAAGGCGCTAGTGCCTCCGTGGATGAGAAGAGTTTCGCCCGTGTTTAGCTGACCCACATTAAACAAGGCGTGATGAGTGGTCATCCAAGCGGTGGGAAATACTGCCGCGGTTGCAAAATCCATATCATCGGGCAGCAAATGAACGTGGTCGGCGCTGACCGCGCAGAGCTCGCCATAGCCCCCAGGTTTGGTCGCTCCAAGGACCCCTAAATTTCCGTATCGGTCGCCGTGTCCGGCGAAGAGGGAGTCCGGGTGAACTGCGTTAAGCGAAGGGTCGACCACAACTCTGTCACCTACAGAAAGGCCGGCTACCTTCGATCCAAGTTCTATGACGGTGCCGGCTATATCCATCCCAGCCACATGAGGCAGTGAAAAACCGGGCAACGTGTACCAACCATGGCGCTGGACGATATCCAGGCGATTAATGGCTGTTGTCGCCACTTTGATTAAGACATCCACAGGTCCAATGGTTGGATCAGGCAGCTCGCCAAGGCTTAGAACGTCGGCTGGCCCATGTTCCGAGTAAAAAAGTGCTTTCATGAATTGGGTCTTGGTCGAAAAAAAGGAAAATACAGGGTTCTGGTTGTTCGAGAGACGAAGGGCAGCGTAGCAACTTAAGGAAGACAAGGACATGAAGCATAGGAAACTGGATTTTGTGACAGTTGACGTTTTTACCCAAAACACCTTCGGCGGTAATCCGTTAGCCGTGTTCTTTTCTGCACAACAATTGAGTAGCCAAGACATGCAGCGTATCGCCGCAGAAATGAACTACTCAGAAACAACATTTGTTCTGCCGCCCGAAGACCCTTCCAATACCGCGTTGATTCGTATTTTTACCCCGAAGTCCGAGCTGCCCTTTGCCGGTCATCCCAATGTGGGTACTGGATTTGTTCTAGCCGCTCACCCCGCGGCGGCCCCAGTCACGGGGAAGATCGATCTGGTGTCCGATGCAGGGGGCAATCAATGTTTGATGCGTTTCGAAGAGCATGCGGGTCTTGTTGAGGTGGGGGTGGAGCTCAATGCAGACGGCAGTCCGAAGGAGTCTCGCATCAGGGCGCCACAGCCATTTCAGCATCGAGTGGGCCACAGCAACGAAGAAATGGCGCAAGCGCTGGGCCTTGATCCTAAACAGGTCGTCTCGGTAGGCGGTCGTTCGACTATTGTCAGCGTGGGCATCGAATTTCCCGTTGTGCGAGTGTCCGGGCTTGATGCTCTCGCCGCCTGCGATCCTCAAATAGACGCGTTTAAGCGCCTGGGTATGAACCCCGCATCGGATGGTGATGCAGTCGGCGCTGATGATGCGTTTTTGGTCTATGCCTATTGTCGCGCTCATCCAACTCGCCGGCCGCGCTTCTATCGCGCTCGAATGTTCGACCCATTACATGGCATTGCCGAAGATCCTGCCACCGGCAGGCAGTGCTGCGGGTGCCTTGGCTGGCTTGTTAGCGGAGCAGGAGGGCTTAGAGGGCAGAGGGCGCTACGAGATCTTTCAGGGCGAAGAAATGTTGCGTCCCAGCCGAATAGTAGTGGACGTGACTCGCGACAATGGGCAGATTCTGGAAACGCAGATTACCGGACACTGTGTCGAGGTAATAAAGGGCACCTTCACTCTGTCCTAAATAATTTAGGACAGATCTTTATGGAGACATCATGGACTTAAGCAGCGAATACTTGTGGTTGGGCTTAGGCTTTGCGTTGATTATTGCGGAAGTCACCATGGGTAACTTCATTTTATTTTTTATCGGCTTGGCCGCCGCTATCACGGGCATTGGTTTATGGCTGGGTATGCCTGCCGGCAACGGTATACCTTTTATGGTATTTGCAGGCTTGGCCTTGGTTTTGTTGGTTGGCGTTCGTTCGCGATTGAAGTTCCACCTAGTGGGTGAGTCGGTGCAAGGCAGTGCTGACGAAGACTACATCGATAAAGAAGTCACCGTGGTAGGCGGTTTTGATGAAGCAGACCCGCAACGCGGTCGCGTTAATTACCGTGGCGCTGATTGGAATGCCCGCAGCCCTAAGGGTCAGCTCGCGCCGGGTGCAGTGGCAAAAATTGTTGGGCGGGACGGAAATACCTTAATCATTGAACAGGAGAATGGCTGATGGATATGAGTTTTTTTCTGGGCGTACTAGTAGCCGTCTCGGTGGTGGTCATATTGCTCAAGACCGCCCGTGTCGTTCCTCAGCGGGAGCAGTTCGTTGTGGAAAGGCTGGGTAAGTATTCCAAGACCTTAGACGCAGGCTTTCACATCTTGGTGCCCTTTGTGGATGTGGTGGCCTACAAGCACACGTTGAAAGAGCAAACTGTCGATGTGGCGTCGCAAAGTTGCATCACCAAGGACAACATTTCCGTAGAAATTGATGGGGTGATTTATTTGCAGGTGAACGATTCCCGAGCGGCCAGCTATGGCATTCAGGACTACTTGTTCGCGACTTCTCAGCTGGCGCAAACAACACTGCGCTCCGAGATTGGTAAGATAGAACTGGATCGCACCTTTGAAGAACGCGAGACCATCAACTCTCAAGTGGTACACGCTGTCGATCGAGCAGCAGAGCCTTGGGGGGTAAAAATCCTGCGATACGAGATCAAAGACATCGTTCCCCCGGTGTCCGTGAAAGACGCCCTAGAAAAACAAATGCGGGCTGAACGAGAGCGGCGCGCCGTAGTCGCCTCTTCGGAGGGTGAGCGTCAAGCGCGAATCAACGTCTCAGAAGGTGAGCGACAGGAAGCCATCAACTTGTCAGAGGCAGAAAAACTGCGGCAAATAAACGAAGCCGAGGGTCGTGCTGAAGAGATAC
>JAQWIX010000116.1 GCA_029248675.1 Pseudomonadales bacterium
CCATGCAGCCAGAACCAAGCCCTCTCGCTTTCTCGCGAAAAACAAAGTGAAGGCCAATAACGGGAGCCACCGTAAGATAGCGAGACTCAAGGTAGATGCTCACCGCTGCAGCACCATTTAATAGGATAAAGACCAGCAAGAGGTCAAAGTCGTTGGATTGATTTGTCGGCGTAAAGACGCTTCTTAGGTAAGCCTTAACGGTGTCCGTGGGTGGTTTTAATGCTGTGTCGCGCCGGACGATCCAATCCAATCCCGGTACGGCTGCGAACAAATAAGCGATGCCAAGCAGATACCAACCCCGCACATAGATTTCCCGGTCTACACCGAAAGAAAGCAGCCACCAGCCAAGGGCGCCGATAACAGGTCCCCCACCACAACCAGGGTCTTGAAACGTAGTTGAGCAGCAAAAGTGATGAAGCGGTAATCACAGCGCTGTAACCCAGAGCTGCCTCAATGTTATTGCTGCCAGTGGAGACCAAAACTGGCACCACGTAGGCGCCGATAATACCTAGTGCAGCAAGCAGTGGGCCGTGGCTTATCGCTAACCACATGGTGGTTAGGGCGACCACACACAAAATCGCAAAGGCAGTATTCAGGCTGAAGAGGTCGTACAGATGCGCACCGGCTAGGGTGGCAGCGAACAGGGTGATGCTACCGCCAGCGGCTAAAGCTGCAAAAACACCGGACGGTTGAACCAAACGTCGGCGTAAAATCTCGGCACCAACCCAGAAACCTAAACCAGCGAGATAGCCTAGGACAATGCGCATGGCTGGGGTGATCAGTCCTTGCTCGATTGAATACACGACCAAAAACACGCCGGCCAAACTCAAGCTGATACCGCCTAACCAAGTCAACCAGTTGGCGGATAGTTGAGCTGTGGCCCTGCTGAGCGCCTCACCTATGGGCGACTGCGACTGCGGTTTCCCTAAAGAGCGGGCAGGTGAGGTGGCAGGCGTGTTTGTCGGTTCTGCTTGAATTGGATCGGGACTGGAGACCGGAACTGTCTGTGTAGCCGTTGAAGCTGGCATTTCGGATTGGGCGGACTCAGGGGTGTTTGGGGTTTCCCGAGGGTCAGGGGGTGGCTGGTTTCTTAGTAACTCATTGAATTTGGCTTGAAGCGAATTGACTTCTCTCCTGAGCTTACCGACGCGACTGTAGGCAATAACACCTAGGATCTCGCAAACGATCCATATCACCACAAGGCACAGGAACATTGATATTAAAAATTCATCACCCATTGAGCATCCTCTATCACTCGCTTGAGCGCTTAGGTTTGTATTTTTTTGTGAAGAAGGTTCTAACCTCGGCCTTGCAGCTTTACCAGTTTCCTAAATCCAAATCCGTGAGGGATGCGCACTGTTTGGCACTTATCGCGTTTAAAGTCGCTAGGGCAGGTGATCGAGCTCATGGCCTGCAACGAAGATGCTTAGTGTGAAGCAGTCCAAGAAATAGCCGTTAAGTTCTGCAATTCTTAGTTGGACGCATTGCATTGCCAGTCGAACCGTTGGTGAATCCCTTCAGATACGGAATGGAAGAGGCTCATGGCAAATATCGTTGTGTGTGCGGACGGCACATGGAACCGTCCCGAAGAAGACCTAGAAGCAGATTTTCCGACCATTGTGTTGCGTTTGGCTCGGGCGGTTAAACCCACTGGCGGCGACACGAAACAGCATGTGTTTTATGACTGGGGCTTAGGCTCCTACCACGACAAACTGCTGGGGGGTGGTATCGGCCGAGGCATTCACAAAAATATTTTGGATGGCTATCGCTACATCGTTCAAAACTACGCGCCGGGGGACAAACTTTACTTATTCGGATTCAGCCGGGGCGCCTATACCGTTCGCGCCTTGTGCGGCTTGATCAGTAACAGCGGCATCCTTAAGCGGGCAGATGCGCGGCTAATTACCGAAGCTTGGCGCCGATACAAAAGCCCAGTCAAGCAGCATATGCCCAACGCAAAGGCTGCCGTCACCTTTCGCAAAACCCACAGTCATCGATCCCGCAATGTGCACTTTGTGGGCGCTTGGGACACGGTAGGTGCCTTGGGCATACCCTTCAGTCTGATGGGCCTATTCGATCGCGATGACGAATTTTACGACACCAAAATGGGGTCTAACATCTCCATAGCACGACACGCCTTGGCCATTGACGAGGAGCGTGAGGATTTTGAGCCAACCATCTGGCAGCCCAAACCCGGCGTGGATCTCAAGCAGGTGTGGTTTGCCGGTGTGCACTCGGATATCGGCGGTTCCTATCCGCCGGACAAGAGCACGGGGCTCAGAGCCTCGGACGTGCCATTGGATTGGATGGTGGGCGAAGCGCGCCGGGCGGGATTGTTAGTGGAGCCCCTCCTGAAGGCCTCTCTTACTGATGGTAGCAAGGCCAAGTTGAATAAATCGCGCAAGCATGTGTTCCGTCTGAGGGCAGCCTTACACCGGTCGCTTGAACTGGATGCCAGTCCGACCCTTTTGCACCCCAGCGTTAAGTTTCGATATGAGCATGATTCAACCTATCGACCGCCTCAGCTAGAGGTTTTGGTAAAAAATAAAGGCTGGGCAGGGCTGAGTGTTGGAAGTTAGGCATTCACAAGTGCTCTGGGCTGCTGAGATCAGGACCGCCGATACCGCAATCCGCTGACCGGAATAGCCCAAGACAGGTATCCTAGGCACATGTTGCAAACCAGCCGTCTGATTCTCCGCCAATGGACCGACCATGACTTGGTCCAGTTTGCGCAGTTGAACGCAGATCCCGAAGTGATGCAGTACTTTCCCGCCCCTTTGTCTGGGGCTGAGAGCAATGCCTTCGCCAACACCATCCGGTCGCTAATAGAGCAGCGGGGATGGGGTCTTTGGGCGGTAGAAGTGCCCGGGCAGGCTGCCTTTATCGGCTTTGTGGGGTTGCACATACCCGCTAATGATCTGCCTTGTTCCCCCTGTGTGGAAATTGGTTGGCGTCTGGCAAAGGCTCATTGGGGTAGAGGCTATGCCAGCGAGGCGGCGGAAGCTGCCTTGGCCTATGCCTTCGGTGAGCTCGGGCTGGACGAGGTGGTGTCTTTTACCGCCGTAATCAACAAACCCTCGGAAGCCGTAATGCGAAAAATCGGCATGGCCAACGCCCAGCAAAATTTCGCTCATCCGCGGGTCGAAGTCGACAGTCCTTTGCGTGAGCACGTGCTGTATAAAATTCATCGAAAGGAATGGGAACTGCATCTAGACTCTTCGGCTTAGACCGCCCTGCGGTTTTAGGCTAGGCGGGCAACTCGTCAAAAAACGCCAAGCAGCGCTGGGCAAGGGCGATGCGATCATCCAAGGAGCGCATCACCGATTGGGTGGCAACACTGGGCAGGTTGAATTCATTCAGGCTGTGGCGGTCGGTCTCGTCGATGACAAAACCGTTTAACAGGGTTGGGTAACGGTTTTGATAGTGCTGGGCAACGGCCAAGGCGGTGGCCGGTATGTTCAGCTCCTGCATCATTTTCGCCGCCGGACCCTTTATAGCGGTGCCGGCCACAATGGGCGATACCGCAACAGTGGGAATATGGGCAGCAGCCTCTAAAAATCCTGCGACCTCGATGACTGGCGCTACTGACACGAAAGGGTTGGAAGGGCAGATGATGATACCGTCGCAGTCTTGCAAATAGGTCCCAATGACCGGATTCAGTCCAGCGGTCTCCATGCCCTTAAAGCTGAACCCGCTGACGGCGGGTTCACAGCGCTCGCGTACAAAGTAGTGCTGAAATGCCAAATCACCCTGTTCGCTATGCACTTCGGTGCGGATGGGGTCATCACTGATGGGTACCACGCTGTGTTGTATGCCCATGTGCTGACAAATAGTGGCAGTGGCTTGGCTCAGGGTTGCGCCAGCATCCAGTAACTGCCGTCGTCGCATGTGCAGGGCTAAATCTTTGTCGCCTAACCGAAACCAGTCTTCGCCACCCAGACTTCCCAGGGTTTCTATGAATTGCCAGGTTTCGCCCGCACGGCCCCAACCCAGTTCTTGGTTGTTCTGCTCTGCCAGCGCGTAGGTAAGGCTGTCGATGTCCGGGCTGATGTGCAGTCCCAAGTGTTCGAAGTCGTCCCCGACGTTTACCGCGAAAAGAATTTGTTCTGGATCAAGTATCTTGGCCAGACCAAGTGCCAACTTGGCGCCACCGACACCGCCGGTAATGGCCAAGATTTTGTTCGGTCTGGGCATTAGCGGAACATGTCCTCTTCCAGAGGCCGGTTGATGAGTTGGGCAGTTTGCTTGGGATCGTCACTCAGGGTCTGCTCTGGGGGCAGGCCGCGCAAGATCACCACGGGCATTTTCTCGGTGGTTTCGCCCATCATCAAAGTAGCGGTACCTGCTAGGGCATCGGCGCGACTGATCAGGGTTGCTTGCAGGGTTCGGCCGTAAATGTCCTCACCGCCGCGGGAATCATCCAGCACCCGAATGCCAGCGCAGCCAATGGCGCTGCCAATGGTGCCCATGCGCCAAGCGCGGTTATGGGAGTCGGTAATGACTACGCCTAGACGTATACCGTAGCGCTGCTCCAATCCAGTACGCAGGGCCATAGCCGAGGCGTCGGGATCCTTGGGTAGCAGCAGAGCCATTTCGCCATCACTGTGATCCACATTGGACTGATCAATGCCTGCGTGAGCGCCGACGAAGCCCAGATTGTGACGCACCACGAGCACATTGCGCTTATGGCGCATGACTTCACTGGACTCGTCCAGAATCAGCTGCACCATCCGCGGGTCTTTGTGGGTCGCAGTAGCCAGTGTCTCGGCTTCGGCTGAAGGCTCGATATCGCTAAGCGCCACCAGACAACCCTCGGCCTTAGAAACGATCTTCTGCGCAACACAGACCACATCGCCATGTTCCAAGGGTAGCTGATTTTGTTCCAGCGCCTGTGCGATGACGGCGGTTAGGTCGTCATCGCGCTCGATCATGCCAATACCGGGCAGGCCGATAACACGAAAGGCCGGCACCTCAGAGGGCCCGGCTTTCACGGCATGGTCGTCCCGTTGGCTCATGATAGGAACTAGTGTTCCTGACCAATGATTTTGATGCCTGAGTGAGACACGATACCGCTGCGGTTGATCTGAATCAGAATCGACGTCAGGGCTTCAGCTGCTGCGGCGTTAGCAATGGGGCCGGCGTGCCAGCCATTCATACCCGCTTCGCTGATCATTTCAATAATCCTAGCGCGAGCGTCTTTACTGTTACCGGCAACCAGTACGTCGCACTCAATCTGCACGTCTTGCTGCAGCAGGTGAGCGGCAATGTTTTGGAAGGCACTGACCACGTGAACTTCTTCGCCTAAGAAGTCTTGGGCGCGCTTGCCCGCACTGCCTTCTTCTGGCATCTGCACGGTGCCAACCTTGGGGGGTACCAAGGGGACAGTCACGTCGATCAAAATCTTGCCCTTTAGATCGTCTTTAACCGCATCCAAGGTTGAAATCTGATGGGCTGCAGGGACTGTGAGCACCACGATGTCGCCGGCTTTTGCCGCGGCACCGTTTTCCATGGCTTCGGCGGGGGTGTCCGGGCTGAGTTCTTTCAGGGCGGCCACGGCTTCGTCAGCCTTTTCTTGTGTGCGCGAGCCAATGACGATTTTGTAGCCCGCTTTTGACCAACGAATGGCCAGACCGGTACCGAGATCTCCAGTGCCGCCCAGAATAGCGACGGTTTCTTTTGTCGACATTTGATGTCCAAGTTTCTTGATGAGGGCGCGGATTATGCCGTGATCCATGTGCAAAAAAAATGAAAGCCGCAGATCTGGCGGTGCAGTTGCGTTGGGGTCAATTTTGGGTGAGCCTGCGCGCTGAACAGTGGCCAACAGCAAACAAAGGGGATGAGGATGCGTATTGGAGCGATGATTGGAGCCGACGGCACCAAGGAATCAATAAATGACGTGGTGCGGCTGGGTAAGGAGATTGAAGCGGCAGGTCTAGATCATGTTTGGATAGCCAACATCTTTTCCTACGACGCCATTACGACGTTGGCGCTGATCGGTCGCGAAACCTCTCGGGTTCGTTTGGGAACCGCGGTTACCCCGACTTATCCGCGTCACCCGGGTGCTTTGGCCCAACAAGCCATGACTACCGCCGCAGCCACGGACAATCGTTTTACTCTGGGGATTGGCCTGTCCCATCAGGTGGTTATCGAGAACATGTTTGGCTTGAGCTACGACAAACCCGCCAAGCACATGCGTGAATACTTGAACGTGCTCATGCCCCTGCTGCGGGGTGAAACCGTCAGCTATCAAGGTGAGCAGTATACTGTGCAAGGACTGACCCTGGATATTCCTGGAGCCACGGAATTGCCTGTGGTGGTGGCGGCTTTAGGGCCGGCCATGATCAAGCTCACCGCAGAACTGGCCGATGGCACCAACACATGGATGGTGGGGCCGAAGACCATGGAAGAGCATATTATCCCCAGCTTTCAGGCGGCGGGACGCCCGGATCCGGCTATCGTTGCCGGTATGCCCATCGTGCTAACCACCAACGTCGATCAGGCCAAGGAAAAAATTGCTCAAGACCTAACGGTTTACGGGCAGTTGCCCAGCTATCGAGCCATGTTGGATCGTGAAGGCGCAGCAGGACCTGCAGACATCGCCATTGTCGGTGACGAAAATCAGCTGCGCGGTCAGATCAAGCGGTTCCAAGATCTGGGTGTAACCGACTTCAACGCCGCGATTATGGATACCGAAGACGGCGCCTATGCGCGCACGTTGGAGTTTCTAGGCAGCATTAACGGTTAGGTTCGTTCCAAAACCGGTAAATAAAGCGGTTAGTAATGAGGCGGCGGTGGTTCGATTTGATTCGGGTCGGCGCCGTCTTCGTCTTCGCCCCGAGCCTGCAGGCGTTCGTTCAAGCGCTTGAGCTGCTTTTCTTGGGCAAACAGCTTGTGCTGTATCTGCACCATTTCATCGTTGAGTTTTTGAATGGTCTCGTCTTGAAACTCCAGCCGCGACTCAAGCTCACTGATGCGCAGGTCTTGCCGCTCTGACTCATCGCTGGCTGTGGTCATAGAAATCTCGCTGGTTGTCTTTGCTTGGGTCGTTTGCTGTCGGTGAGACAACATCATGAACCGATGTCATCAAGAGGGTGGTAGTTCCGCTCGGTACTTGCGCCCTTGATAGTTTTGATCAATCAACCGTTTTGGGTGTACCCCGTCCACATAGCCCATAAAGCTCGGTTCAATGATGTTATAGCCCAGCATGTTTTGAATGCGCTCACTGTATTGGCCTGCAATTTCCGGCGGCACTGCAAGAACCATATTTTCAATTTGCCGCAGACCCGGATTGCAGTACTGGGGCGTGATGGCCAAACGATCAGTGGTAGATGTGTTCGCCCCGCCGCGATGGATCAGAGCGCCGTCAAATACCACGACTGATCCCGCCGGCATCAGTACTTTGACAATTTCGGCCTCGTCAGGCTCCCGATCTTCTGGCCAGCGATGGCTGCCGGGTATTACCTCGGTGGCACCGTTGTTTTCGGTAAAGTCGTCCAAGGCCCAAATGGTGCTGACCCCAAAGCGGGGACGGGGTTTGTAAACCGGGAGGCCGGCGATACCGTCGTCGTAATGAAAGGGCTGAGGTGTTTCGCCAGGGTGGACCAAGATGGATAGCGCAGCAGACAGCAAATAGTTCTTTGGCAGCAGCTGGTCGATCAGCTCCAGCGTCCTTGGGTGCTCGATGATTTCTGCTATCGAAGGAGCCTTGGCCAGCAGCGCGTAGACCCGTTCGGTGCTGGTGCCCTCAAAGTTGTTACGTCCCAGGTAATCGCCCTGACAAAAGGGGGCAAGCTCGTCGCGAAGGCGCTGCATCAGATCGGTGCTCATTACCCCTTCAATGATGGTGTAGCCATCGTTTTCGATCTCGGCGATGCGTACGGCTGCGTCTGTGCTGATTCCCATTCCCTATCTCCTCCTGGTTGCTCACGCCGTGGTAGTCTCGATGGTCAAAGAAGGTGAGCAGGAGACAGAGCATATGCTACGTAATTTGGAAAACAAGATCGCTTGGGTTACTGGAGCAGGCACCGGTATTGGTGAAGCCGCAGCCGTTGCCCTAGCAGAAGCTGGGATGCACGTCGTGTTGTCTGGCAGACGTCTGGCGAAGCTGGAAGAGGTGGCAGGTCAGTGTCCCGCAGGCAAGACCAGTATCGAAATGCTGGATGTGGCGGACAAAGAGGCGGTTGCCGATGTGGCCAAAAGGCTCATCGATACCCACGGACGCATCGATATGCTGGTGGCCTCGGCAGGCATCAACGTGAAAGAACGTAACTGGCATAACGTTAGCCTAGAGGATTGGGATTCGGTGATTCGTATCGATCTGGACGGTGCTTTCTATTGCTGTCAGGCCGTGCTGCCCACCATGAAGGCTCAAGGTGAAGGTTTGATCATCAACATTTCTTCTTGGGCGGGTAAGCATGTGAGCGTGGTGACCGGACCTGCCTATACCGCCGCCAAGCACGCCATGAATGCCATGAACGAGAGCATCAACATGGAAGCCGGTATGTTTGGTGTGCGGGCCTGTGCGGTTTGCCCGGGTGAGGTGGCCACGCCGATTTTGGATAACCGGCCCATTCCGGTGTCGGCAGAAGATCGAGCGAAAATGGTGCAGCCGGAGGATTGTGGTGAGTTGATTCGATTCCTGGCCCAGCTGCCCAATCACGTTTGCATAAACGATCTGACCATCAGCCCAACCTTTAATCGGGGCTACGCAGCCCAAGCGCGGGGTCAGATTCCCAGCCCTGAATAAAGGGCCCGACGAAAGCCCTCAATAAAAACCCTGAGCCGTGGCCTGTGATTAGGCCTTCGGCTGGCTGGGTTCTAGATCAGCCGGCTTTGCGTTTGTTTTTTTCGCGGCTGTTTAGGGCGCTGATGGCAGGCAACAGGTGCTCAACCATGAGCTGGGTCTGTTCCATCGTATCTGCAGTGCCGCTGGCAATGGGCCGCAGAATGAACTTATGGGCACCGGCCCGGTAAAAGTCTTCCACCAGCGCCATCATTTCATCCACGCCGCCGACGGCACTGTAGCCCTCTGGTTGTTTACCCAAGCGCTTTTCCAGCACCGCATTGTGTCGCTGGACCACGGGATCGTCGGAGCTGCCAAAGCGAAAGCCAAAGCCAGCGCCGAAATGATCGTCGTCGATCTTGCGGCCCAGTTCCCCTGCGCGCTGTTTGATGGCGGTAATCACCGGCGCGATTTGCTCGGCGGTTTCGATCCCCGCTTGCCAGCCCGTGCCCCATTTTGCCGTGCGCTCTATGGCCGCTGGGGCGGAACCGCCCACCCACAGTGGCATGGGATTCTGCACCGGCTTCGGCGCGATGGTAGCGTCCTCCAGCCGGTAGTATTCACCCTCAAAATTTACCCGGTCTTCGGTCCACAGTCGGGCCATGATCTGCAGACCCTCCTCACTACGCTTGCCCCGGCCCTTAGTGTCCCGGCCAGTGGCGGTGAAATCACGTGAAAGGGCGCTACCAACACCAAAGGCAGGCAGCAGACGTCCGTTGGACAGCACGTCGATGGTTGCGCAAGCCTTGGCCATAATCACCGGATCTCGCAGGGCCATGCTGGCCACGTTCATACCAAACTTAAGGCGCTTGCTGCCCCCGGCCAGCGCCGCCATCACGCTCATGGTTTCTAGATTTGGGGTCTTTTCAATGATGCGGTCGCTCTGCCAAATAGAGTCTACGCCCCCGTTATCACACAGATCGATCCACTCCCAGAAGCCGTTGCCATCATCAAAGGTGAAGTTTGCGATGCCGATGCCTGCGCCGATGGTCATAGGGGTCTCCGCTACTGAACAAGAAAGCCGTCAGCTTATCAGGTCACAAGGGCAGTAGTAGGGGGCGAGTGTTTGCTGGTCGGGCAAATGTGGGCAAGCAGTGGGACAGGGTTTAGCCGGCCGTGAGGTGGTGTAGGCTGGGTTTCCAGAGGCCGCCGTTATTTTGTCGACGCGGAAGTGACAAGCGCCAGAATCGATAAAAAGGTACAAGGAGAGACATCGGTGCAGGAACAGGAACCTTCAACACGGGAAACATCAGGCTCGCTGGGATTGGTGGGCGACATTGGTGCGACCCATGCCCGTTTGCGTCTGGCGCGCCAGCAGCAGTGGGCTTCGGAACTGGTGGTGTTGCTAACCCGGGACTTTCAGTCCGGGGCGGATCTGCTGGCTCAGGCCTACGCCGAGTTGGGCAGCCCAGACTTAGCCGCCAGTGCGCTCGCGGTTGCAGGGCCGGTCAGCGGCGACGGAACCAACGTCACCGTGATCAATACCGGCTTAGCTTTCGATCAAACGACCGCGACATCGGTGCTGGGAACAAGCCCACGGTTTGTTAATGATTTCTATGCCCAAGCGGCATCGATTCCCTACCTACAAGACCTGCAGCAGATGGGGGGTGATGCCACGGCTACCGGTGTGCGGGCGATTTTAGGGCCGGGTTCGGGCTTGGGCATGGCCAGTTTAGTGCCCAAACCTCTTGTGCCTGCTGGGTCAGATGGGTGGATGGTATTGCCCTCCGAGGGCGGTCACGGTGACTTAGCACCGGGTTCATTCTTGGAAGCGGAATTGTGGTCCGTGCTGGCTCAGGAGCACGGTCAAGTCAGTTGGGAAACCGCCCTTAGCGGGCCGGGAATTCTGCATCTGTATCAGGCCATGAGCAGTATTTGGGGCACGTCGCCAGAGCTGCAAACCTCCGAAGAGGTGGTCGCTCAGGGTTTGGCATCAGATCCCCTGTGCCATCAAACCCTAGAAACCTTCACCAGTCTGCTCGGGGGAGCCGCCGGCAATTTCGCTCTGATGGTCGGTGCTCAGGGCGGGGTTTATCTTAGCGGTGGCATCGTGCCCAAGCTGGCGTCAATGTTACCTAGCAGCCCCTTGCGCCGTCGGTTTGACGAGCGGGGGGACTTATCCGGCTACGCTAAGGCCATTCCCCTGTACGCGGTGCTGGACGAGCATCCGGGGATGCTGGGAGCGCGGGCGCTGTTGGCGCCCTCTGACGGCTAGCCAAGCTCTGGAGCGCCGATCAGTCGTTTTGGCTGCGGCCCCGGTCCTGAATCTGCTGGCGGCGAGACGCCACTTGCTCCGCAGGGTTTTGGCTCTTGTCATGGGCACGGGTAGCTGCCCGTTCAATACTTAACCCTTCGGCCAAGGTGCTCTCCCAACCAGCATTCATGATGCGCAGCACTTCGCCCCGAGTGACCGGCTCTGTAGAAACGATGTCTCGAGCCAGTTGCTGGCATGTGGGTAACAGATCTTCGGCGCTAACCACCCGATTTACTAAGCCCCAGCGGCAGGCGGTGTCTGCGTCAAGGAAGTTGCCGGTCAAGCTCAGTTCCTTGGCCCGGTTAATGCCAATCAGCCGAGGCAGCCGTTGAGATAGTCCCCAGCCGGGTACTACGCCGACTCGGGCGTGAGTGTCGGCAAAGCGGGCGTGTTCGCTGGCAATCATAAAGTCGCACATCAGGGCGATTTCAAAACCGCCGGTAATGGCGAATCCGTTGATGGCGCCAATAACAGGTTTGCCAAGATCGGTCATGGCCGCGCCAAGGTCTACACTGCCACCATTAGCGCTGCGGGTAGACGGGGTTTCACCGCCCAGTTCTTTTAGATCCAGACCCACGGTAAAGGCCCTGCCTGCTCCAGTGAGAATGATGACCTGAGTTTCGTCATCGTCTCGCAGGGTTAAGAAGGTTTCTGCCAAGGCCTGTCGCAGCGCGCCAGATAACGCGTTGAGCGCATCGGGCCGGTTCAATGTGACAGTGGTGACACCGCTGTCCTTGGTGACCAACACTAAATCCTCCGCCATGTTTCCCTCCGAAATCTGTGATGCGTTGAGCTGATGGAAGAGCTTAACCAAAAGCTCCGTCTCAGGCCTACAAAAGTTCCGGCATACCGACCCCGCTGGCAACCAGCGATGGCTGAACGCGAATTAACGGAAGTTTTGGCGGGATGTGCCGGTTTCGAGGTTGATTTACGCCAGTAGCGTTGTTTTCATGGGCCATCGCAACGCTTTATGTAAGGACCCTCCGGGTATGACGACGCCTCGTATGCTGACCAAGGCTGTAGCAGTGGTTAAGGGATGGTTTTTGCTGCTTGCTTTGTCCCTGGTGACTGGTTGCGCCACCATCGTTGGTTCGGTAACCGGTGGGCTGGCAGAGAATCTGTCGGCGGCAATTTTAAACAGTGATGATCCGCCCATGGTGCGCGACGGCGCGCCCTCTTACCTGATTCTTATCGATTCACTGTTGGCAGGGAATCCGGACAGCGCGACGCTGCTGTCCCAATCAGCGGAACTGCATTCGGCCTATGCGGGTGCCTTTGTCGCCGAGCCTGAACGGGCGCAAAAACTTCACGCTAAGGCCAAGAGTCAAATGCTGCGCGCCACCTGCTTAACTCTGAAAGACGCCTGCCAGCTCGATACTCGGTCTTTCGATGAATTCTCAAGCTGGCTGGACAGCCAAGGTGCCAAGAGCGTGCCTACGCTGTATAACTTGGGCAGCATCTGGGCGGGCTGGATTCAGGCCAACAGCGCAGACTTTGTGGCCATCGCCCAATTGGGTCGGGTGAAGGCCTTGATTCAGCGGGTGGCGGAGTTGGACCCGGAATACGCTAACGGTGGTGCCTTTCTTTATATGGGCGTCTTCGAGACGCTGCTTCCTCCGGCCATGGGCGGACGGCCAGAGCTTGGTCGGCAGCATTTTGAACGAGCCTTGGATATCTCCGGCGGCCGTAATCTGATGGTCAAGGTCATGTTGGCGGATCAATATGGTCGACTGATGTTCGAGCGCGAACTTCACGACCGGCTGTTAAACGAGGTTATGGCTGCAGATGCACAGGCACCGGGTCTGACCTTGATGAACACTGTAGCGAAAGAACGAGCCCAGCAATTATTGGAAAGTGCCGATGACTACTTCTAACAAACTCCGCCCTCAGCCAAGGTCGATCCGTGGACTGTGCAAGGTGGGGACGCTGGTAACGGTGCTGGCTGCCCTGGTGCTGGGTACCAGTGCTCAGGCCGCCACCACACTGAAGATTGCGACTCTCTCACCCGAGGGCACAGGCTGGATGATTGAGCTGCGCAAGGCGGCGAAAGCCATTCGTGAGCGCACCAACGACGAGGTTAAGCTGAAGATCTACCCCGGTGGCGTCATGGGTGACGACAAGGCTGTGCTTCGCAAGCTGCGTGTGGGCCAACTCCATGGTGCCGCCATGACCTCTGGGGGCGTTTTGCAGCCGTATCCGGACATTGCCCTGTATAACCTTCCCTTAGTCTTTCGTGATTCCAATGAAGTGGACTATGTGCGCGAGCGCCTAGACGACAAACTGATGGCGGGTCTGCGTGAGAAAAAATTTGTTGGCTTCGGTTTGGCCGAAGTAGGCTTTGCTTACCCCATGATGAAAGATCCCATCACCGCTGTGGGCGACTTTCAAAATCGGCGGGTTTGGGCGCCGGATAATGACCCCGGCGCGCTAAAAGCGTATTCCTCCTTCAACATCTCCCCGGTTCCGCTGCCCATCGCCGATGTGCTCACAGGCTTGCAGACCGGGCTAATTGACACCATTGGCTCACCATCCATTGGCGCCATCGCCCTGCAGTGGCATACCCAAGTGGATTACGCTCTAGAGCTTCCGCTAATGTATGTCTACGGCTTGTTCGCCCTGACGGAGCGTGCCTTTAATCGCTTGGATGACGCGGAACAGGCCATCGTGACCGAAGAGTTAGAGGCCGCGGTGGCCCGAGTGGATGCCATGTCTCGCAAGGACAATACCGCGGCGGACGAAGCGCTTCAGACCACGGGATTGCAGTGGCTGCAGCCATCAGGTGAGGAACTCAGCGAATGGTATACCATGGCTGATGAAGCCAACCTCAAGCTGAAGGCTAATGAATACGTCTCTGCCGAGATGTTTGATGAACTGATGACCTTGTTGCAGGAATACCGCAGCGGCACTGCAGCTCAGGAGTGAGCGCAGCCATCGACAATGCGCTGGCATTTCTCCGCCGTTTGGAAGACGGCATTTTGGTGTCCTTGCTGATCTTGATGATCGGCATGGCCGCCGGTCAGGTGGTGCTGCGCAATTTCTTTGACTCTGGCCTGTATTGGAGCGACAGCCTTGTTCGGGTTGCCGTGCTCTGGGTGGCCTTGGTAGGCGCCATGGTGGCGTCCCGTGACGACAGTCATATCCGCATCGATCTGGTCAGCCGTCTGGTCAGTCCCGCCTACAAACACTGGGTCGAACGCCTTACTCGTTTGTTTACGTTCATTGTGCTTTGTCTATTCACTTGGGGCAGCGGTAACTTCGTGTATTATGAATATGTGGACGAAGCCATCGCCTTTGGCGATGTACCGGCTTGGATGCTGGAAGTCATTATGCCCGTTGGGGGCGGCGTCATGGCGGTACGCTATTTGCTGTTGTCCATCAAACCTTGATCTGGCTCGGCATTTTCCTGATTCTGGCCATGGCGGCTCTGGGTGCGCCCCTGTTCGCGGTGCTGATGGGTGCGGCCATGCTGGGCTTTTACAGCGCTGATATTGATCTGGCGATTATTGCCATTGAACTGTATCGCATTGTTGATACACCTCTGCTGGTGGCGCTGCCGCTGTTTACCTTCAGCGGCTATTTGCTTAGCGAATCCAATACCTCCACCCGGCTGGTAAACCTGATGCAGAGCCTGTTTGGCTGGCTGCCCAGCGGCTTGGCCGTCGTAGCCTTTGTAGCCTGCGCCATTTTCACTGCCTTAACCGGTGCCTCCGGGGTCACCATTGTGGCCTTGGGTGCCCTGTTGCTGCCGGCGCTAAAGCAGGCCGGGTTTGAGGACAAATATAGCCTAGGATTGGTAACCACGTCGGGCAGCTTGGGTTTGTTGCTGGTGCCGTCGGTGCCCCTGATTCTTTACGGGGTCATCGCCCAGCAGTTGGACGTAGGCGAGTCCTTTACCATCGTCGAGTTGTTTATCGCCGGCGTTGTGCCCCTGTGTCTGATGCTGTCCCTTCTGATTTTGTGGACCCTGTGGCGTCATCGAGGCGGCACCATCCCTCGGGTCGCCTTTACGGTTGGGAATTTACGGGCCGCGCTGTGGGCTGCGCGCTGGGAGTTGCCCCTGCCATTTGTTGTGCTCGGCGGGGTGTTCGGCGGGATTTTTGCCATATCAGAAGCGGCGGCGGTGACTGCGGCCTATGTGATCGTGGCCGAGGTTTTGCTCTACAAAGAAGTGGCTTGGCGGCAGCTCTCCAAGGTTGCGGTAGAGTCCATGGTCATGGTCGGGGGTATTCTGCTGATTTTGGGCATCGCCCTTGCCTTTACCAACTTCTTGGTGGACGCCGAGGTGCCACAACAGTTGCTGGTGTTTATTAACCAGTACATTGAGGATCCCCTCAGCTTTCTGATTCTCCTGAATATTCTTCTGCTGGTGCTTGGGGCCATGC
>JAQWIX010000124.1 GCA_029248675.1 Pseudomonadales bacterium
CCATGGACAGCCACATGCCGTTACCGTCGAAGCAGGGGAATAACAGGGTGGTTTCATCGACCACTCGAACAAACCCCGGGTTACCGCCTTTGTATGACACCGTTGGAAATCCGCTGGTATCCACTGTCGTCAGGAAAAAGTGATCTTGAGCTTCAATAAACGCCTGGGCATCGGTATCCAAAGCAGGCTGAACAATGATTTCTTCGAGCCTGTCTGCAAGGGCTTGGGATTGAAATTCTGTCTGCAGTTGCCGGTGGCCGGTATGGTAAAAGTCCTTCATAGATTTCTCTGGTCTAGTGCTCCGCTTTCACGGCGGGATGGTGCGGGACGAAATGGTGATCGCCTGGTGTTAGCAGTCCAACAGAATCGCCCATTACCGGTAGGAACCCAGAGTGGGCGAGCCAGAGGCAATCGCCTTAACCGCTGGTTAAAGCGAATCCTTCGTAACCTGCGGCCACTACCTCCTGACATTTCTCAACGTATGGAGGGACGCCCAGGTAGGGCATAAAAACCCGGGTCTTGCCTTCAACGTTAGCGCCCAAGTACCAAGAGTTGCAGCCAGGATAAACAGAGGTCTCTGCCACCTCGTTAACGTGGTGGACCCATGCTTCTTCGGCGTTGGGTTCTGGGTCGATGGTTCGGTGCTGATTGGCATTCATGTACTCGATACAGTCCGAGATCCATTCCACGTGTTGCTCAATTGAAGGAAGCATATTGGACAGCACCGATGGGCTGCCCGGGCCGGTGACCAAAAACAAATTAGGGAACCCGGCGGTGGCCAAGCCTAGATATGCCTTTGGTCCTGCCGCCCATTTTTCTTGAAGGCTTAAGCCACCTTGGCCCCGAATGTCGATGTTCATCACTGCCCCAGTCATGGCATCAAAGCCCGTGGCCAGCACCAGAGCGTCCACCTCGTAGTGCCCACTTTCTGTGACAACCACGCCACCATCAATACGGATGATGGGACTTTCGTTTAAATCCACTAGGTGCACGTTATCCCGGTTGTAGATCTCGTAGTAATCCGAATCCACGCACAGCCGCTTGCAGCCAATGGGTGTGCTGGGAATCAGTTTTTCCGCCAACTCAGGATCGTTAACGCGAGTGGCAATTTTGCTTTTGAAAAACTCTCGGGCGGTGTCATTGGCCTTCATATCAAACACCAAATCGTTATACACGGCTAAAAAGGCCAGGCCCCCCTTGGCCCAGCGCTCTTCGTAGGCGCGTTGGCGTTCTTCAGCGCTTACCTCAAAGACGGACTGGTCGTTGTCATCGAAGTCTGCGCCGAAACCTCGTTGCCAGTTCTCTTGGCGATATTCGCCATAGCGAGACTTCAGTTCGGCGACATAATCCGGATCTAACGGTTCGTTGTAGGCGGGTATGGAGTAATTTGGGGTGCGCTGAAAGACCGTCAACGACTTGGCTTGATCGGCAATAATCGGTGTACTTTGAATTGCCGAGGAGCCAGTGCCAATGACGCCCACTCGCAGGCCGGTAAAATCTACGCCCTCATGAGGCCAACTGCCTGTGTGATGGACGGGGACCGTGGCCTGATCCAGTCCCGGGATGTTGGGAAAGTTGGGCTTGGATAAGCACCCAGTAGCCATGATCACGAATCGGGCCTGAATAGTCTCGCCGTTGTCGAGTTCAACTCGCCATTGGTCTTCTGTCTCCAGATAGTGAGAGGCCTCGACCCGAGTATTAAAAGTCATGCCGTCGGCCAAGCCAAAGCGCTCAACCACATGCTCTGCATAGGAGAGTATTTCCCCCTGCGTGGCGTATTTTTCGCTCCACTCCCACTCTTGCTGCAAATCTTCGGAAAACTGGTAGGAGTACTGCATGCTGGGGATGTCGCAGCGAGCGCCTGGATAGCGGTTCCAGTACCACGTGCCGCCAACGCCGGTGCCTGCTTCGATTACCCGTGCGTCCAAGCCCTGTTGGCGCAGCTTATAGAGCATGTAAATTCCGGCGAATCCCGCTCCCACAATCACTGCATCGATGGACTTATTATTTTGGTTCGACACGTTTCTCTCTCCCTTGCAATAGCTTATGAAAAAGCTCTGATTTTTCTGTATCACCGACTATGGAAAAGTGGCGGTAAAAAAGCAACGCAAGTTGACCACCCCTTTGTCTGTTCAATCCAATGGCCTATAGTTGGGGAACGAGGTTAGGGAGAAAGTAAATGCAAACTGCTCAGACAACGCTAAGTGCTAGGCGTCGGTCAATACATCCGCAGGCTGGGGACACATGGCAGACTATTGCCAAGCGTGAAATGCCCTCAGAACCCGCAGAGGCGGCAGTAGCCCAACTGCAAAGCTGGAATCTGCATGTCTTTGCCAGGCGTGTCATCGACGATGCCACCGGCGAAATGGGTAATCCAATATTGCCCAGTGATATTTTATTTCTGGAACCGCCACTCAGCGGCGGCCAGTAGTGACCGCCACTATTACAGATGTGCGCTTGGCTGCTGCTCATGAGGGCGTGGCTGAGATCGTGGTGTCCCTTACCTTTGAAAATGGCGGGCGCTCCGAAGTGCCCTTAGATCATGTGGCCGGTGCGCGGCTAATGGAAAGTTGCGGCGCCAGTCAAGTAGACGATTTGATCGGGCGAGGTTGGGAGCATGTACGCGATGCTTTGACCGGCGCCTACAACAACATGGATTAAGCAGAACACGAAGTACGTGGAGGAGAACAAGATGCTCGATTTAGTAATTAAAAACGGCAAAGTTGTTGATGGCAGCGGATTACCTGCCTTTGTTGGGGATGTGGGGATCAAGGATGGTGTGATCGTAAAAGTAGGTCGCGTTACCGAGCCAGCGGGAACCACCGTGGATGCCAGTGGTCAGGTTGTCGCCCCGGGCTTTATCGACCCCCATACCCATTTTGACGCCCAATTACTGTGGGATGGTGCAGCGAAGCCGGCCATTGAACACGGAGTTACCACGATTGTCCCTGGCAACTGCTCACTGTCTCTGGCGCCTCTTAAGGCCGAGCACCGTATGAAATTGGTGGGTATGTTCAACCAAATCGAAGAAATGCCCCACAAGGCCTTTGCCGAAGGTGTGGAATGGAACTGGGAAACCTTCGAGGAGTTTGTGGCGCGTATTGGCAAGGATCTTGACATCAATGTGGCCCCCTTGATTGGCCACAGCGTGCTGCGTTTGTGGGTGATGGGTGACGACTCAATGAAACGCACAGCCACCGAAGCGGAAACCCAGGCCATGTGCGATCTGTTGGATCAATGTCTGAGCGCTGGGGCCATTGGCTTGTCCAGTAGCTTTGTGGATATGGATGAGCGCCTACAGCCGGTTCCCAGCCGTTACGCAGATACAGTGGAACTGGACGCGCTCTGTGTGGTGCTGTCTCAGCACAATAAAATACTGCAGGTGGTTCACGAGTTTTTCGATAACGACCTGACCCTCGCTCGCATTGACCAACTGGCAGATATTAGCCTGAAGCACGGCATCAATACGACGTTGTCGCCGTTGTTTGTAAGCCATGACAATGCCGAAAGCGCGCAGCAAATTATGGCGCGAATTGTTGAGCAGACAGACCGCGGCGCACGGGTTTGGCCTCAGGTGCAAACGCGGCCCATCGATATTTCTTTTAACTTCTCGGTTCCCAGCTTGCTCTTTATTCGCTTGCGTAAGTGGTATGCCCTGATGCGTTTCAACACCCCGGAGCAGATCATTGCCCAGTTGCAGCACGCAGAGACTCGGGCGGCCTTGGTTGCCGAGGCTCAGGTCATGATGTCCCTTTGGGAACGCTTGGTGCTGCGTCAGGTTCAATCAGAGGCCAACCAAGCCTTGGTTGGTAAAACTCTGAAAGAGATTGCTGAAATTCGACACAGCGACGCGTTGAACGTGATGATCGATATCTCCTTAGAGGAATCGTTAGAGGCGCACTTTTTGTCTGCGGATATGGGCCATAACGACGATCAACTGGTGGGCGAGTTGTTGCAGCATCCCAACGTCATGATTGGTGCCAGCGACGGCGGGGCTCATATCCTTTCCTTTGCGACCTACGGCGATACCGGGTACCTGTTAGGGCATTTTGTCCGTGACACGGCTTATTTGGGACTGGAAGCGGCTGTTAAGAAAATTACGTCGGATCCTGCCAATCTTTGGGGCCTTGGCAATCGAGGCTTGTTGCGTGAAGGTTTTGTGGCCGACGTTACGGTCTTCGATGAGGTGACCATCGACCGCGGTATTGAACATTTTGTGCAGGACGTTCCCGGTGATGGATTCCGTTATGTTCGAGATGCCCACGGCGTGAACACGGTAGTTATTGGCGGGGCAGTTGCCTACGACAACGCCACTGGCTATCACGACGCCCATCGCGGTCAAATCATCGGCTAACACCTACGCATGCCCCGCGGGAAAAGGCTGGGGAAGCAGCTTATGCGGGGCGTCGTTTTAGCGACACCCTGCCTAGGCTGGGTTTACGTCGGCTGGTCTAATACCGCCAGTTTGTTGACCCGAATCATGGACTGAAGCTCCTCAACATAGGCTGAGCCTCGCTGGGAATAGCGCAACAGATGCTCCGCCATCTGGTGGCCGGTAACAGGCTGACCGGTCGATATTAACGTCGCTCGGGCCGAGCGCAGTCCCTCATAAGCCCGATGGCTGTTGATGTTCCTCATATAGGAACTAACCGCCGCATCCACGTTGGCAAAGCGCGCCACTTCGTGGATCTGATCTGGGCCGCGACGCTTGGGCACGATGCCGCAGCCCCTTTGGTAGCACCATTGGCCAAACAGATTGTTGCCTTCTCTGGCAAAGCGGGATGTTCCCCAGGCAGATTCCATCGCGGCTTGAGTCAACGCCAAGGATACAGGCACCGTATCAATTCGATTCAATAGGGCTGCGACCTGCTGTGCTAGCGTTAGTTCGGAGTCGACTTCGTACCGCTGGATCATTGACAACAGAAAGCGCCTGTCAGAGGCGCCCATCTCGTCGAGGAGGGTTGTCTTGGTTATCGAGCCATTTACTTCTTCGATACGCCTGCGGTCTTGGCTAATGCGCTGATTACTGGCTTCGATAATGGGTTGTAAATAGTTGAAGAATGCCTGCTTCTTGGCCTTCACATCCGCGTATTGCTGAAAATCTGGCAGAGGATTGACATCCCGTTGCAGCAACTGACTTGCACTTTCGACGAGGCTGCTATCGACGCCTTCCTGGCTTAACCAAAACCAAGAACTGGCACCCGCGATAACAATTGTCCCAAACACAATAAAGGGTTTCTTCATGGCAAGGTCAGGTTTTCCGATTTAGGCTCATTTAGGTGCTGGGCGAAAAACGCGAGTATATCCGCGTTAAGCTTGTCACGCAGTTCATCGCTGGGCATGGAGCCAGCGAAGCCAATTCGCTTGGCAAAACTCGACAAATGGGGCGCATCGGCAAAGTCCATATGCTTTGTGTTCGGAAGAAATTCGGAGCGAACATCACCATCACTGTTGGTCATGAACTTCTCAAGTTTTTTGTAGTTAAGAGGGTCATCCCATTGCTCTTGGCCCAGATAGAGAAAAGGCTTGTCCGTGCCGCGCATGATGACTTCCCTGGGTATGGGCACCATCCAACCGTCTAGGGCAACTGCAGCCAATACCCGAGGATCTTGATCGCTTGCCATGATGCTGGTGGCGCCTCCAAAGGAATGCCCGAATATCCCCACCCGAGATAAATCGGCCCGTTGCCAGAGGGCGTCGCTGACTAAGCCCTCCTTTGACGGGGTCTGTTGCTCAGCTATTCGGTTCAGCATGAACCGGATGTCTCCGGCCCGTGCAGCCAGTTGGGGGCCGCGGGCTGCCCAAAACTCTTCTTCAGTGTTGATACCGTCGCTGCCAGAGCGATAGTCTGCAACGCTACCATCGTCAAAGACCGTTAAAAACGCATCAAAGGCGTGGTCGGCGGAAACGACCAAGTAGCCATGGCTTGCGAGTTCCTCCGCAAGGATAGAGTTTTGGGTCTTCATGCCGCCTAAGCCGTGGGAAAACACGACCACCGGGTAGTCGTGATTGGATGGGCGCAGTGGGGCGGTGAGCGTGCTGTTGGTTTCTATATCTTGAATATGCCCGACAAGCCATTTTGGCAAGCCCATGTTTTTTGCGAAAGCGCGCATCTTGAGAGCTGGCTGGTCGATATATGGGGACATTATGCCAGCATCACTCTCGTCAATAGGGTACCAGTACTGAACAGCGATACGTCGGTAATCGTCGGGATCGTCGGTGAAGGTTTCAGACCGGGATTTATCGCTCCAAGTTTCGATACTGGCACCTACCGCAAAGGGCCCGGTTGGTGGCGGTAAGCTGTTAAAAGGCAGGGTGGTTTTGGCGATGCTGGCGCAACCTGAGGAAATCAGGGCCGCAAAAAACAAAAGCAGGGATCGCATATTTAGCATCCGATGGAACATGGCCAAAGGGTGAATGAGAGAGCGTGTACTGGCT
>JAQWIX010000132.1 GCA_029248675.1 Pseudomonadales bacterium
TCCGACGTTCCTGCGGACCTGGCCGAACAAGCTGCCGAGTACCGCGAAAAGATGGTTGAAACCGCTTTGGAACAGGACGATGACCTGATGGAAGCGTACTTAGAAGGTAGCGAGCCATCTATCGACGACCTTAAGAAGTGCATCCGTAGAGGCACCATTGCCCTAGACTTCTTCCCTACTTTTTGCGGTTCCGCCTTTAAGAACAAGGGCGTGCAAAACGTATTGAACGCGGTAGTCGATTACCTACCCAACCCGACTGAGGTTGACCCTCAGCCGGAAGTGGATCTAGAAGGTAACGAAACCGGTGAAGTAGCAACCGTTGATCCAAGCGGCCCGCTGCGCGCCTTGGCATTCAAGATCATGGACGACCGTTACGGCGCCCTGACCTTTACCCGCATCTATTCCGGCACCTTAAACAAAGGCGACACCGTCCTTAACACCTATACCGGCAAGACAGAGCGTATTGGTCGTATTGTTGAGATGCACGCAGACTCTCGTGAAGAGTTGGACGTAGCGCAGGCTGGCGATATCGTTGCGCTGCTGGGTATGAAGAACACCCAAACCGGCCACACCCTGTGTGACCAAAACAAGCCCGCGACTCTTGAGCCCATGGTTTTCCCTGACCCCGTGATCTCTGTGGCCATCTCGCCACGAGACAAGGCCGGTGCCGAGAAGATGGGTATCGCATTGTCCAAGATGATTCAGGAAGACCCTTCCTTCTACGTAGAAACAGACGAAGAGTCTGGCGAAACCATTATGAAGGGCATGGGCGAACTGCACCTAGACATCAAGGTAGACATCCTCAAGCGTACCCACGGCATTGACGTGGATGTGGGCAAGCCTCAGGTAGCTTACCGAGAAACCATTACCCAGCGTATTGAAGACACCTACACCCACAAGAAGCAAACCGGTGGTTCAGGCCAGTTCGCTAAGATCGACTACACGATCGAGCCTGGCGATGTAGGCAGTGGCTACGAGTTCGAATCCAAAGTAACCGGCGGCAACGTGCCTCGGGAATTCTGGCCTGCGGTAGAAAAAGCCTTTGGCGTCAGCATGGACGAAGGCACCTTGGCCGGCTTCCCATTGCTAGACGTTAAAGTAACCCTGACGGACGGTGGCTTCCACGCCGTTGACTCCTCGGCCATCGCCTACGAACTGGCCGCCAAAGCCGCATACCGACAATCTGTACCAAAGGCCAAGCCCCAGTTGCTTGAACCGGTAATGAAGGTAGACGTCTTCACGCCCGACGACCACGTAGGTGACGTGATTGGTGATCTCAACCGCCGACGGGGCATGATCAAGTCCCAAGAAGCGGGTATGACCGGCGTACGTGTGAAGGCAGACGTTGCCCTCGCAGAAATGTTCGGCTACATCGGTGATCTGCGCACCATGACCTCTGGTCGTGGCCAGTTCTCCATGGAGTTCTCTCACTACGCACCTTGCCCAGCCAATGTGGCAGATCAGGTGATTCAGGAAGTGAAAGAGCGCAAAGCAGCGAGCTAGCACTGCCGCCTAGACACACTAGGCATAGAAAAAAGGCGCCTCGGCTATCACCGTTGCGCCTTTTTTTGTGTCTGTCTAATCGCTAGATTGTTTCAAATCAGACATTAAAGCGAAAATGCACAACGTCACCGTCTTGCAGTTCGTACTCTTTGCCTTCTAAACGCCAGCGGCCAGCGTCTTTGGCCCCGGCTTCACCGCCTAGGGTCACATAGTCTTCGAAGCCAATGACTTCAGCGCGGATGAAACCTTTCTCAAAGTCTGTGTGAATCACGCCGGCGCCCTGAGGTGCCTTGGCCCCCACAGGAATCGTCCACGACCTAACTTCCTTGGGACCTGCAGTAAAATACTGTTGCAGCCCTAGTAGCTTGTACCCTGCACGAATGACTCTGTGCAGACCTGGCTCTGACAGGTTCAATTCCTGCAAAAACTCCGTCCGCTCTTCGTCATCTAGCTCAGCCAACTCTGATTCAATTTTGTTACTCACAACCACCACTTCTGCCCCTTCGGCGGCGGCTATTTCGCTGACTACGTCCACCAGAGGGTTGTCGTGTAAACCGTCTTCGGCAACGTTAGCGATGTAGAGCACGGGCTTGGCGGTGATGAAGTGAAATTCGTGCAGTGAACGCTGTTCTTCCAGACTGAAATCCACAGAGCGCACAGGGTCGCCTTCTTCGAGTGCTTCAGCCACTCGTTGTAACAAGAGCACCTTAGCCTTAGCGTCTTTGTCCCCGGCATTCGCAACTCGACTGTAGCGGTCTATACCTTTTTGCAGGGATTCCAAGTCCGCCAGAGCCAGCTCGGTGTTGATGATCTCGATGTCATCTACCGGAGAGACTTTGTTCGACACGTGAATAACGTTGTCATCTTCAAAACAGCGAACTACGTGGGCAATCGCTTGAGTTTCTCGGATATGGGCCAAAAACTGGTTGCCCAAGCCTTCGCCCTTGGAGGCGCCTGCCACCAAACCAGGAATGTCCACGAACTCCATGGTAGCAGGAATTACTTTCTGGGGGTTTACGATATCGCTGAGCTGATTTAGCCGGGGATCTGGCACCGGCACGATGCCCGTATTTGGGTCTATGGTGCAAAAGGGAAAATTCTCGGCATCGATACCGGCTTGGGTTAACGCATTAAATAACGTGGACTTACCAACATTGGGCAGGCCGACAATTCCGCAGTTAAATCCCATGATTTTCTCCTGAGCCGTTTTTTGACTTTGCTTGAGCATCTTGGGTAGCACCCGCCGATGGCTCTGACTGTTTAAGTGTTTCGTCTGTGTGCAATGCGGTCATTGCGCTCTGCCAGCGCCCAGCGAGGACGTCGCCGAGAATGCTCATAGATAACTCCCCGGCAGCTGCAACCGCCTCTCGCTCGGCAGCTGGGGGTGTTTGCTGAGTCAAATAAGCATTCACTAAGCTCTTATTACCCGGATGCCCTACGCCAATGCGCAACCGGTTATAGCCGTCTTGGTTCCCCAGTCGGGCGCGCACACTTTTCAAACCGTTGTGCCCATTTTCACCGCCGCCAGACTTCAGTCGGACTTGGCCCGGTTCGAAGGCGACTTCGTCGTGAGCGATGAGTATTTCTTCAGGCTGAATTTTGAAGAAGTGGGCGGCAGCACCAATGGCATCACCGCTGTTATTCATAAAGGTTATCGGCACCAGCAGACGCACATCTTGGCCCAAGATGGAGCCGCGCCCGATTTCCGCTTTGAACTTGCTGTCTAATGCCAGCGGGATCTGAAACTGCTGGGCAATGGCACGAACCCAGTCTGCGCCGACATTGTGCCGTGTCTTCGCATACTGCTGCCCGGGATTACCCAAACCAGCGATCAGTTTCAGTGCGGTTGCCACAGATGTCCCTTACTCATCTACGATAAAGGCAAGGGACACGTGGCCGCACTGAATCGCGCTACTCGCTGTCAGCGTCTTCCGCTGCATCGTCGGATGCAGCTGCTTCTTCTGCAGGAGCGTCCTCGTCATCTTCCGCAGCACCGCCACCACGTTTCGCGGTTACGCTGGCTACTGGGATGTCACGATCAGCGCCAAAGGTCAGGGCAACAATGGTTACGCCCTCGCCGATGACCAAATCGCTCAAGTGAACCGATGATCCAGATTCAACCTCGGCCATGTCCACCTCGATAAACTCGGGTAGGTTCGCTGGCAAACAGGAGATTTCTACTTCGGTCAGGGTGCGGGTTAACGTGCCGCCCTGCATCTTCACGCCAACACAGCTTTCTTCGTTGATGAAGTGAAGTGGTACGTTAACGTTAATTTCCCGATCGGCGCTGACGCGCTGAAAGTCCACGTGCTGTACGCGCTCGTTGGCAGGATTCCGCTGCAAATCACGCACAACGGCCTGTTCAGTTTTGCCGTCAATGGTGACGTTTAGAATTTGCGAGTAGAAAGTCTCAAATTGCATGGCCTTGCCCAATTCATTTGCTGACAAAATCAGCATTTGTGCATCGGCTGCTCCACCATAAATAATGGCTGGTACCTTGTCTTCCAAACGTCGTAGGCGGCGGCTCGCACCCTTCCCTACCGTCGTTCGGATTTCTGCAGTCAGTTCAATTGTGTCTGACATGTTAGTTCTCCATAGTTTTAAACAATGTCCTGAACTTGCGACCAGTTCAGGAATTCCTAACCCGAAAGCTCGATGCTTCTAGCGAAACATCGCGCTGATGGATTCTTCGTTACTCACACGACGAATGGATTCGGCGAGCAAGCGGTCCAGACTCAGCTGGTGAATTTTTTCGCATTTCTGCGCTGCGGCTGACAAAGGAATCGTATCCGTCACCACCATCCGGTCAATGTGCGAACTGCTGATGCGCTCTATGGCAGGACCGGAAAATACTGGGTGTGTGATGTAGCACACTACGGCTTGTGCACCTTCTTCTTTCAACGCCTCGGCCGCAGTACAAAGTGTGCCGGCAGTATCGACGATGTCGTCGACCATAATGCAGGTCTTGCCCTTAACATCACCGATAACATTCATCACCTTGGTGACATTTGCCTGGGGACGACGTTTGTCGATGATAGCCAGATCCAGATCGTCGATCTGCTTGGCAATGGCTCTGGCCCTCACCACACCACCAACGTCCGGTGAAACCACGATGGGGTTTTCATAGCGCTGAGCCAAGATGTGATCCACCAGCACTGGCGAGCCGTAAATGTTGTCCACAGGAATATTAAAGAAACCCTGAATTTGGTCGGCGTGTAGGTCTACGGTCAAAATCCGGTCAATTCCCACGGTGCTAATCATGTCCGCGACAACTTTAGCGCTGATGGCTACTCGAGCTGAGCGTGGCCGCCGGTCTTGTCTGGCGTAGCCGTAATAAGGCACCACGGCGGTTACCCTTTGGGCCGAAGCGCGATGCATGGCGTCGGCCATGATCAGAAGCTCCATCAGATTATCGTTGGTGGGCGCACAGGTGGACTGCATCAAAAACACGTCCTTACCTCGGACGTTTTCATGCACTTCTACCGTCACTTCGCCGTCACTGAAGCGGCCTACACTCATGTTGCCAAGTTCGAGGTGAAGTTGATCTGCCACGCGTTTGGCCAGCGCTGCGTTAGAGTCGCCGGAAAACAGCATTAAGTTAGCCATTTATGCCCCCAAAGATAGTTCGGCAGAATGTGCATGTTCCTAGGGAACCTTTTTTTTCATCGGGCTAAAGGCCGACGCGCTCGAAGAGCATCCTAAAATGGCTGGGGTGGCAGGATTCGAACCTGCGCATGCCGGGATCAAAACCCGGTGCCTTACCGCTTGGCGACACCCCATCTAACCGGTAGCTTAATCTGTCACCTGCCAACAGCACTTCAATGCTGACTGTTTTGCAACGTAAACCTCGAAAAACCCGCTGTTATCAGCCTTTTTCCGAAATCTGCCGTTACGCTTTGGGTGACGATTTTCGAGCGCGCTATTGTCCTGATCGGGCCGCGCAGTGTCAAACTACTTTCGGCCCTCCCTGCACTGTTTAAGCAAATCTCCTCCACCGAACTTGCAGCGGTCCTCAGCGACCTAAGACCCCATCACGGGCTTGGGAGATGACAAAACTACCCGCATGGAAACCTTTGCCCCTGTGATATCCATACGCTTGGGCCGCCACTGATCGTTCACCCACTCGTGTTGGGAAAACTCTATGTCCCAGCCACCTTGCCTTAGGCCGGTTACACGCCCCCGGTCATCTGTGGTGACAAGATCTTGCCCCAAGGTGGTCGCCGGCTCACCCAGAAGCCAGGAACCCATGGCCTCAAGAGGCACAGACCACCCTAGATACTGGTCCATCATCTGTGCCGCTGGCCCGCTAATCGCATCGCCGCCGCCCTTGAACACCGATATGGCTTGCTGAGTGCCCGACAACTGCACCCGCCCCACACCCAAGGCACCCCACACCGAAATGCGATATTCACCCCGAGCTTGCTGCCAACGAAAGCTCAGGCGCTGACTTCCCTGAGGCGAGCGAACCACCGCTTTCCCAGTGACAGCATACGATGCAGCCATGGCGGGTGGCTGAGAGGCACAGCCGCCAGCCCCAAGCAAACTAAGCCCCACAACGATTAACAGGGCGACCCATGTAGTCGGTAACGCGTCCAAGTTAGGTCGCCCCCTGGCATGTTTTGCCTGAGACGTTCATCTGCTTCGTTTCGGTGACTTCTGTTATCATGCGCGTCCTGAATTTTCTGTCGCAAAGCGATTCATGAGCATACTGGCATACGGCCTTAACTATCGCACGGCCCCTCTGGAACTGAGGGAGCGCGTGGCATTTCCGGAGGAAAGTCTGGGCACAGCCCTGCACGACCTCACCAAGGACCTGCCGCAGATAAGCGAGGTTGCCATTGTCTCTACCTGCAATCGCACAGAACTTTACTGTGCCGCTAACAGTGACTGTGCCGACGACCTTAGCAGTTGGTTGTCCCACCGCCGAGATATTGCCTTTGAAGAACTCCAAGGGGCCAGCTACCAATACTGGGATGGCGACGCAGCAAAGCATTCCATGCGCGTGGCCGCTGGGCTGGATTCCCAGATGCTGGGCGAACCCCAGATCATGGGTCAGGTGAAATCGGCCTTTGAACTCGCTAGGACCCAGGGCACCAGTGGTCCCGAGCTTAACTTGCTATCGCGTCTGACCTTGCAGACGGCCAAACATATCCGAACGCAAACGGATATTGGACGAAATCCAATCTCGGTCGCCTACGCCGCGGTATCCCTAGCCGCTCAGCTCTTTAGCGACTTACCCAGCAAACGGGCCTTGCTGTTAGGCGCCGGCGAGACTGTCGCCTTGGTGGGCGAACACTTGCGTGGTAAGGGCGTCACCGATTTGACCATCGCCAATCGCACCCTTGCCAACGCCACTACCTTGGCCGCCAAACTGGATGCCAGCGCGATTCAACTATCGGATGTGGCCGACGTGCTTTCAGGCTTCGATATGGTTATCGCATCAACAGCCAGCACCCTCCCGGTTCTTGGCAAGGGCACTGTCGAGCAGGCAATTCGCGAGCGCAAACGCCGACCCATGTTTATGTTGGATATTGCCGTTCCCCGAGATATTGAAGCGGCGGTAGGTGACCTACCCGACGTATACCTATACACCATCGACGACCTGACCCAGATTGTTGAGGTGAACAAATCCCGTCGCTTGATGGCGGCCAGTGGCGCTGAATCGTTAGTCGATCAAGGCGCAGAGGAATATCGGCGTGAGCGCCGCATCGCACAAGGGAACGGCTTAATGCAGGGTTTCCGTCAACAGGCGATGCAAGTCCGTGACAGCGAAGTAGAGCGCAGCCTAAAAGCCTTGGCCAACGGCACCGACCCGAAACAGGCTCTTGAGCAGCTCGCTGCCTCTTTGACGAACAAATTAATTCACCCGACCACTGCTGCCATCCGAGATGCCAGCGCAGATGGTCGATCAGACCGTCTGGATTTCATCCAGCAGACCTACGGTCTCAACCCCTCATCATCCCAAGACGACGCCGACGACAAGGAATCCTAGTGTTACTGACCGACTCCATGATGGCCAAACTAGAGAGCCTACGCGATCGCTTTGAGGAAGTTGCCGCCTTACTGTCCGACGCCGAGGTCATGTCGGACCGAGAGCGTTTTACCGCGTTATCCAAAGAATACGCCGAGATCGAGCCTGTGGTGGGATGCTATCAACGAGCTGCCCAACTAGAGCTAGACATCACCGACAACGAGCAGTTGCTGGAAGAAGACGACCCCGAGATGCGGGAGCTAGCTCAGCAAGATATCGCCGACTGCAAGGCGCAACTGGAAAATCTCACCGACGAACTGCAAACACTGTTACTGCCCAAGGATCCCAACGATCAAAGCAACGTATTCCTAGAAATTCGCGCGGGTACAGGCGGTGATGAGGCGGCGATTTTTTCTGGCGACCTGTTCCGCATGTACACCAAATTCGCCGAGAGCAAGGGCTGGCGGGTGGAAGTGATGAACGAGCGCCCCGGAGAACACGGTGGTTTTAAAGAAATCATCACCCGCATCGAAGGACGCGACGTCTACAGCCAGTTGAAGTTCGAGTCTGGGGCGCATCGGGTGCAGCGGGTCCCGGAAACTGAGTCTCAGGGACGTGTTCATACCTCGGCTTGCACGGTGGCCGTGATGCCCGAGGTGGATGAAATCGGCGAGATTGATATTGAGAAAAAAGACATCCGCGAGGACACCTACCGAGCGTCAGGAGCCGGGGGCCAGCATGTTAACAAAACCGATTCGGCTATTCGCCTAACCCATATTCCCACCGGCACTGTGGTGGAGTGCCAAGATGAGCGCTCTCAGCACAAAAACCGGGCACGAGCGATGTCATTGCTCAAAGCTAGGCTACTGGATGCTGCTCAAACCAAACAACAGAACGAGCAAGCGGCGAACCGTCGCCAACTGGTTGGCTCCGGTGACCGCTCCGAGCGCATCCGAACCTACAACTTCCCCCAAGGCAGGGTTACCGACCATCGCATCAACCTCACGCTGTACAAGCTGGACGAGGTTATCGAGGGAGATCTGGCGTCAGTGGTAGAGCCCTTGGTTCGCGAGCATCAGGCGGATCTGCTTCAACACTTGGCCGATGGCTAGCTTGGCACTCTTCCGTGGCTAAGGCAGCCCAGGCGGATACCTTAGGCGATTGGCTAGGCTCTCACCCCACCCTAAACCGCTTCGATCTTGAGATCGCCCTATGCCAAGTCTTGGACTGTTCTCGTGCATTTCTGCTCAGTCATCCAGAGCGGCAGCTCACCGCCAACGAACTTGAACAACTTCATCGCTGGAGCCAGCAGCTCTACAATCATGTGCCGCTGGCCTATTTGTGCGGCGAACAAGAATTTTGGGGGCTTACCCTTAAGGTTGATGAGCGCGTATTAGTACCGCGCCCAGATACGGAAACCCTAGTAGAGCAAGCATTGGTGCGCTTGGAGCAAATGGCCCCACAGGCCAGCCTTGCTCGGCTGGCGTCGCGTCGCGCATTGTCGGTTTTGGATCTTGGCACCGGCAGCGGTGCCATCGCCCTAGCCATCGCCTCAGAGCGGGCCGATGCAGATGTTCACGCCTGCGATCTGAGTCCTGACAGTCTGGCCGTGGCGGAAGCCAACAGCCGCAAGCTGAAACTAGCTGTGACCTTTCACCACAGCGATTGGTTCAACAATATCCAACAACGCTACGATCTTATCGTGGCTAATCCGCCCTACATTGATCCCCTCGACCCTCATTTGGCCACCTTGGGTGCTGAACCACGTATGGCCTTGGTCTCTCGGGACCGGGGCCTGTGGGACCTGGGGCACATCGCGGCTCAAGGCGAGTCCTATCTTCATCCAGGCGGTTATCTGTTGCTGGAGCACGGCTTCGATCAGGGGCCGGCGGTCAGGGATCTATTGGTTAACAACGGCTTTGAGGGTGTCAGCAGCTGCCGTGATTTGGGCGGCAATGAGCGTGTCACTTGGGGCCAAAAGAAGGATAGGGCAGAATCGAACCATGAATGACCAAGAGTTGCTGCGCTACAGTCGGCAGATTATGTTGCCGGACTTCGATGTTGTCGGCCAAGAACGACTGCTGTCCGCCAGCGTATTACTCATCGGGGCCGGCGGCCTTGGCTCACCCATCGCTCTTTATCTGGCCGCCGCAGGCATTGGCTCCCTGACCATCGTGGACGATGATGGTGTGGACTCGTCGAACCTTCAGCGGCAAATAGCCCACGGCGAAGCAGACTTGGGCATTAACAAGGCGGCGTCTGCCGCCGCAGCGATCCGCGCCTTAAACCCTGCCACTCATGTCACGGCCATTGACCACCGATTAGCCGAACCTGAACTGTCCCAGCAAATCGCCAAGGCCGACCTTGTGCTGGATGCCACAGATAACGCCGAAAGCCGCTACGGCCTCAATGCTGCTTGCTGGCAAGCCGGCAAACCCTTGGTTAGCGGCGCCGCCATTCGCTGGGAGGGCCAAGTCAGTGTCTTTGACCCACGCCAGCCTTCGTCACCCTGTTATCGCTGTCTGTATCCCGAACTAGGTGGCGATGCGGCTCTGAACTGCGCGGAGAACGGTGTCATTGCCCCGCTGGTCGGCGTCATTGGCAGTATGCAGGCGCTGGAGGCTATCAAACACCTTGCCGGCACTGGTTCTAGCCTCGTCGGCACAGTTTTATTTTTCGACAGCAAATACGGTGAGTGGCAAAGAATTACGCTGACGAAGAATCCAGACTGTCCGATCTGCGGGTAGTCACGGTCAGAGCAAGCGCTTGGGAAAGTGCTTGAAGCAGCTGGCGCTTTACTACGCCCATATCTACCGCTCCAAAGGCCGCCATATCTGTCGTGGTGATATCCGTCAAACCGCAGGGATTGATACGACTAAACGGCTCGAGATCCATGTCGACGTTCAAGCTAAGACCGTGATAACAGCACCCTCTGCGCACCCGCAGCCCTAGCTGGGCTATCTTTTGCGAGCCGACATACACGCCCGGAGCCTTAGGCCGAAGCTCGCTGGAGATATCGTTTTGCTGCAGCACCTGCTGAATCGCTTTCTCGATGCCCGTGACCAAGTCCCGAACCCCCATCCTTTTTCGACGCAGATCCAATAACAGGTAGGCGGTAATCTGACCCGGACCATGATAGGTCACCTGTCCACCACGATCGGACTGCACCACCGGCACGTCTGCTGGCGCCAACAAATGCTCGGGCTTTCCAGCTTGGCCTTGGGTAAACACCGGCAAATGTTCGGTCAGCCAAATCTGGTCGGTCTCGGTGGGATCTCGTTGCTGAGTAAACTGCTGCATCGCCTCAAGAGCAGGCGGGTACTTTGTTTGCCCTAAATCTCTGACCAAAACGTCGCTTTGGGCAATGGACTGGTCGGTCATGACAGGCTTCCAACATCGGCTAAGTGGTCTAACGAATACCATTCGTTGTTATCAAGGTCTTTCGTTCTACAGGATGATCCTAACCGCATCGTGAGCCAATAGCTCATCGTAGAGACTGCGCAGGTGCCCTTCGCTTTCAGCCCATAAATTGACGCGCAAGGAAACGAACTTCTCACTTCGGCTGTGGCGGCTACCTATATCATCCGGTGAGACCCTGGGAGAATGGCGCCTAACAATTTCGATCACCTTAGCCGTGTTATCGCTTCCGGTGGCCACGATGATTTTTATCGGATAACGGCAGGGAAATTCAATGACCGGCTCGTTACTCATCGGCGGCGGACTGATCAAAAAGCAAATAGATGTAGTCTCCCAATCGGGAGAACACGCCAGCTTCTTCGACTGTGGCCAGTGCAACCACGTTGCCGGAATAGAGGTTCTCGCCACCCAATTTCAGCTCAATGGTGCCCAGAACATCTCCCTTACGCACTGGCGCTTCAAAATATTCGGGAACGGTGATGGAGGCTTCGATGTCCTGGTAATAACCCTTAGGGAAAGTCAGCACCACATCCTCGGCGACCCCTATGGGCATGGCTTCAACAACCCCATAGTAGATTGGCTGTTCTTGCAAAGTTTGGTTTTGGGAGTAAAGCGTCTTGGTTTCGAAATTTCGAAAGCCGTAGGACAACAGTTTTTGGCTCTCTCGCATACGCGCTTCATCACTGTCGGTACCAAGCACAACGCTGATCAACCGCATGCCATTACGCTCAGCAGAGGCAACCAAACAGTAGCCGGCCGCGTTCGTAAAACCCGTCTTAACCCCATCCACCGAGCGATCACGCCACAGCAACCGATTGCGGTTCGGTTGTTCGATATTGTTGAACGTGAAGCTTTTCTCTGAATAAAGCTGGTATTGCTCAGGATGATTTTCGATCAGCGCTCGAGTGAGCAGGGCGAGATCTTTGGCGGTGCTGTAATGTTGTTCATCAGGCAGTCCGGTGGCGTTGCGAAACTGAGTATCCTCAAGCCCCAACAAGCTGGCCTGTTGATTCATAAGATCCGCAAAAGCATCTTCGCTGCCGGCTATTTGCTCTGCCAACGCCACACTGGCATCGTTGCCGGATTGAATAATCACACCCTTCAGCAGGTCAGCAACGGGTACGCTGGTGCCCTCGCGGATGAACATTTTTGATCCCCCGGTACGCCAAGCATTTACGCTGATCTGGACGGGCTCATCGACGCCTAGACGGCCACGCCGGATTTCTTCTTCCACCACATAGCCCGTCATAATCTTTGTCAGGCTGGCGGGCGGATTGCGCTCTTGTGCGTTATGTTCAGCGATAACCGTTTGAGTCTGGGAATCAATCAACAAATAAGAGGATGCCTGTAACTTAGGAGGCGGCAGCAGCGGGATCGTGGTGGCCGCAGAAACAGCCGACGACCAAAGAATTAGAGCGGAAAGCGGAATACAAACTCGAAGCATAAAAACGACGCCTATGGAAAGCGGGAATACTAGCGCCCAAGCACCAACTTGGGCAAACCAATATCGAGGGTTAGCAGTAAAGCGCGTAGCCGTTCGCTCTTGGCGGACGAACTCACGGGGCCAAAACGCAGTGCAAAGCCTCCCGCGGCACGCGCGACGACTTGCCCAGACACCGCTTCCAGCGACAGCATTTGCTGCAAAGCGCTTTGTGCCTCTTCCGCGGTGTTGAAACTGCCCGCATGGTAGTAACGAGACTCGTTGTCCTCTTGCAAAGGCACAACTTGCTCCGATTGAGTCAGCGTCTCTACCCGCACTTTAGCCGTGCCAGCGTTCTCAAACCCAAGTTTGACCGCCGCGCCGTAGGACAAATCGATGATGCGATTTTCATGGAAGGGGCCGCGGTCGTTGATTTTAACAATGGTGCTGCGGCCATTTTGCAAATTGGTTACTCGAGCAAACACTGGAATAGGCAGCGAACGGTGAGCAGCAGTGAGCCGGTACATGTTGAACACCTCGCCGCTGGAGGTGCGTCGGCCATGGAACTTCGCCCCGTACCAAGAAGCAAGTCCCTCTGCTTGATACCCTTCCGCGCTGTCGGTCACACGGTAGGTTTTGCCCCAGACCTCGTATTGTTCAGGGTTGCCGGTTTTACTTTTCGGCAACGCGGTAACCACCGGATCCGGCGCTTGGGCCAAGGTGTCGCGCTGGCTCTTTGTAAGGTTTGGCGCTCGGTCAGGGCCTGAACCCGTTGGCAGTTGAGTGGCCGCGCCAACACACCCCGTCAGCACACCCATCATGGCCAGCAACATCAAGCCATTGCGAGCGAGATCCGGGGACGATACCCATTTGAATACCGGCACCCGTTTTAGGCAAGAAAGGACAAAGACCGTTAATCGGCCCATCTGCAACGTGCTAGCTCGAAGGGGTCGAGTCACAGATTCTTGAGGTGTCTTCAACAGATGACCAATCACTTAAGCTACAAACTCCCCCGGCGGTCCACAATCAGCTGACTCAGCTCATGTACCGCCATGGCATAAAGGCGGCTGTGGTTAT
>JAQWIX010000175.1 GCA_029248675.1 Pseudomonadales bacterium
CGCACTCTCGACATCTTGGATCAAACGCACTTTGAACCCAGCGAGCTCAGCTTGGCAGAGCAGCAGCGGGTATATAACGCCTTAGCACCGCATATTCTTAACGGCAACACATCGCTTCATTTTAGAAGCTGGCCGCCCAACGCCATGGCCCTCGCCGACGGCAGTATTATATTCACTGATGAACTCATCCGCTTGGCTGAAAACGACGAGGAACTGATTGCCATCGCCTATCACGAACTAGGGCACGTTGAGCATCGGCACCTGGTGAGGCGCGTGGTACAGGGCTCTGCCATCGCCGTTTTTTTGTTTTTGTTGACGGGGGACATCAACGATGTCGACATCATGATTTCCCTTCCGACGGCACTGGTTGACCTTGCTTATTCTCGGGAGTTCGAGACAGAGGCTGATCTATTCGCCTTACAGGCGATGACTGAAAATGGCATCGACCCAGAACACTTTTACAACATTATGGTAAAGCTAGAGGCTTGGTACGGACCTGACGCTTCTGCAGCAGACCCATCTCTATCAAAACCTGCTGAGGACGAAGAAGCTGGAGACTTTCTGCGTTATCTTTCTACGCATCCCCAGAACGCTGAACGCTTGGCGACAATCAAGGCCTATGTAAAAAGCAACTGAGCTTGCCGTTCTTTGAGAGATTCCGACATGTCTTGTTGAGAGAAGCTGCTTGCTCATCCCGCAGCGGTGCCTGAGCAGACTTCTCGGCAGAAGACCTATTTCTTGCGGCTATACCCCTCGTCGCCTCGGGTCGCCGGATCATGGGTTGCCTGATGCAAACCGCGAAGGTAGCTTGGAGGGGCCGAACTGTTTGTTAAGCGTTTGTAGGTGGCGGCATTGAATTCTGCCCTGGCCTCGAATCGTTTTGCTCGTTCTTTGACGCTGCCTCCAAGGTCATGGGACGCGGCCCCACCCTTGGGCATCAAGCCACCGCGAATACCATCTGTTTCTCTAAGAGTAGCCACATGCTGCTTTAGCACTGACAATCGCTGCACCGCGGCGTCTCGCTCCTCAGCAGGCAGACTCTCCACGGTCTTGGAGAAGGCCGTCGAATCCATGGCTGTTATGCGCGAGGCTGTGCTCGCATGCAACATAGGTGGCAGCCCCTGCATCTTCGCATGGTTTTCCGGATGATTAACCATGGTGCCAAACGCGTAGTCATTGTCGATACCTTGAACGCCTCCGGTTTTGGCATCGTAATATAAATTACCTTGGTGTCGGTCGGCGCCGGCATTAGTGACGTAGTCAACGGCCTGCAAATCAAGTAAATCGCGCTGTGTTCGCGACACGACCGGCCGTCCACTGGCCGAGGTTGCGCCTTCATAGTCATGAGCCCGAAGCTTTGGCATGTCCTGATACCAGCCTTTGCTGTCGCGTTTGGCGCCCGGCATGATTTCTTCCGGGCTCATCATGTCCAACTCTGCACTAACGTCAGAATCAAAGTGTTTCTTAGCCTCGTACAGCGGCGACTGCCCTGGGGCAAACTCCATCGCTGATCCAACAGAACCCTCGGCAATGGCTTTTCGCGTCTCGGGAATGACCGAGGTGCCTAAACTATCAGCAACCTTGGAAACCAGCACGTTCCGTTCGGTAAGATCTGCGTGCTCTAAACGCACCCCGCCCAACTGCTCCAACGGAATATGAGAACCCGCGCCTTGCTCTGTTTCGCCGGAGGCTTTAAAAACCCAGCTCTTGTCGCGTTCAACGTGGGTACCCGGCGCATGACCCGGCGCGTACTCTGAACCACCGTTTGCGAATGTGGCTTTGTGCACCGTGTTCACTCGCCCACTGCCAAGCTCAGTGGTAGGTCCTGTACTGATCATACCGCCGGCATAATATCCTCGGTGGGCCTCCTCGTGCCGCTCTAAGGACGTCATAAGGGAGCGCATGGAGTTCGCCCTTTGCCCTTGCGCGTCCGCAGCACCGCCACGTCGTGCCATCCATTCCGATGCATGGGAGTGCGCTTGACGCAGCAATCCCCGCTGAACAGCTGGATCAGTGCTTCTCGACGCCGCATTGAGTGCGGCCTGTACTTTCGAGTGCGTAGATGTTCTACCGGCCATACCCGACAGCGTCGCCCCAATCGTTTTGCGCCCAGAAGCGTTTCCAAACGCCGCGGCTATCTGTCGGGGCGTTTTTGCGCTGTCCAATGTATCAGGGGGCTTACGCCCAAAAAACGGCATTTTAGTCGGCGATTTTTGATGACATCTGACGCTATTGGCGCCAGCTATATTTGTCAATCAAAAGTAATCAGCTCCGGGTCGAACGATGCCACCACGTTGGGCGGCCGACAGGCGGTGGCAGCGGGTGAAATAGGCTTGCAGGCTCATTTTACTCCCCAATTCCCAAGCTCACTCAACTTCGAAGTCGTCCAGCACCCAACAACGAATCTGCTCAACTGGCACTTTTGGGGTTCGGTCAAAATACAGCAAGCCATTGATTTCTTGCTGAACATCGGTGAGTTGCGTCCAAACGAAACCGCTGAGTTCCGGTATCCCGTAAATCTCAGTGAACAAGCCCGCACATTTCGTCGCGAAAGCCTCGGTGGAGCCGGGCAAGTCACCGTAAGCAAAATCCGGCTCAGCGTGCTCGTCATGACGTTCGGAAGCCACAAAGCCCACACCACCACACTCGGACAAAACTGTGGGCAGGGATTGAGGATTGGCCCCAGATAGCGCGCCCTGCCGAGCCCGGCCGATATCCGCCACCACGGTTTGAGGCGCCTGACGAAGCGCATGCAGGCGGTCTGCCAAGGCCCCATCGTCGTGCTCGTAGGAATGCAGCGCCCAAATGTCACCGCTGGAGAACTCCCAACCATCATTACCAATAACCGGCCTGCTTGGATCAAATGACTTGGTCAAGTGGTACAGGCCATCGGCAAGGTGACGTTGCTCGGGCCGTTCTCCTTGATGCCATATTCCCCAAGACTCGTTGAACACCACCCAGCCTACGATACTGGGGTGACTTCGATCCCGTCTGAGCGCGTCCGGCCACTGCTGAGTTAGAGCGCTGGACAAGTGATCTGAGAAAATTCGGCCGGCCGGCATTTCAGCCCAAACCATCAACCCGAGTTTATCCGCCCAATACAAATAGCGCGGATCCTCAATTTTTTGATGTTTGCGAACAAAATTGAAACCCATGGCTATGGTGAGTTCCACATCACGGCGCAAGGTCTCATCGTCTGGGGCCGTATACCAGCCCTGGGGGAAATAGCCCTGATCGAGCACACCTCGTAAAAAAACGGGCTTTTGGTTTACTAAGATTGCCCCAGCCTCGCAGCGCACCTCACGCAGTCCTGTGTAGCTATCCACACGGTCCAGCATGACCTCTGCCGCATCTTGCAGCTCTATGACTAGGTCATACAGATAGGGCCTTTCTGGGGACCACAGCTGGGGCTGTATTACATCCAACACGACGCTGACTTCGTTGCGATTGTTTGCTGACGCCTGCTGCCATTGAGCTGGGCCGTCGTCGCGCATTAAACCAACCCGCGCAGCGCCTTGGGATTGCTGGGCCAACCCAAGAGTCACGCTCAATTGACCGGTATTCATATCAAAGCGGGCAAAAATACTGGTCACATAGTTCTCGGCCACCGGCTCGAGCCAAACGGTCTGCCAGATACCGATGATGGCGTCATAATCTATGGGCCAACGGGTGTCCCCTGCTTGTTTGCCCCGGGGTTGTTGCCAAGAATCCGTATCCGCGGCGCGAACAACAACGCTGTTAGTCCCCGCCTTCAAATAGGGGGCTACGGATAGTTGAATTGGGGTATAGCCGCCTTGGTGGCATCCCACATGATGGCCATTGACGTAAACATCCGTCCGATAGTCACAAGCACCTATGTTCAGCAAAACATCGGTGAGTTTCTGATCCTTGTTTCGCCAGTCCGGGCATTCGAACTGTCGGTGATACCAGACCACTTGGGTGGCGTCGTTCACACTCACGCCACTGGCTTGAGAACCTGGGCTGAAAGGTACTGTAATTGGCACCCAAGACCCTTCCTGCCAGTTTGCGGCTAGGTACCACTGATCATGTACACCTTGGTCCTTAGGGTCTTCTCTGAATGCCCATGTGCCATTTAAGTTCAACCACTCCTGGCGGCGAAGCATTGGCCTTGGGTATTCGGGCCTTGGGTGTTCGGGCCTTGAAAACGCCAAAAGCGTCTTAGGACAGACGCTCTAAAGGCGGTTCGCCCAGAGCTTCTCGGTAATTATTGTGAAAGTGATGTAAGGCGGGTTCATTTCGACCAAAGAGAATCTCCTTCAGCAGCCCGCTTTCTGCAGCTTTTTGCTGCATTTCACCCATGACATAGTCTTCATTTTCTATGGTGGATTTAAACACCTCTAAGCTTGCCGCCAAGCTGTGGGCATTTGCCCCTTGTCTATCTTCGTTGGCATAGACGTTCACCTCTTCTGAACGTTGGGCATCTGCTTCGGTGATTTGCCGAGCTATGTCCGGGGCGTAATAGAAGCTCACCCGGGTCAACGATTGTCCTGGCTGTTTTTGGCCGGGGTAAATACGAATCAAGGTTGTCGATTCCTTACTGACAATGAGCTGAATGTTTGGGAACAGGTGGTAGAGCACGAACGTGCAGTGTCCGATATCCCAATCCTTGGGAGGCAAGGATCGCATGGTCTCAATGCCAAGATTAGCCGTCACGAAACGATGATGCCGGCCAAATTCTTCAAAGTGCAGATTGTTGCCGTAATAAATCCGACCAAGAGTATCTTTATGCAGCTTGCCGAAATGATAGGTTTCACCGAAGGTATCGTTCGCAAACTTCCAGTTCAAGGCTCGTTCTATCGTGGTCTGACCTACGCTGACTTGGGTGCGCATGCCATAACTGCCAAGCTCTTCGGATAGCGGCCCCAGAAGTTCATCAATATTCAGCTCGGCATCGGGATTGGGATGCACCCAAAGGAGTCCGTTGGATTCGACCGCTGGGAGTGCAACCAGCCCCGTGCAGGACTTATCGACGGATCCAAAATGATCGTTGTTGGGAATCGTCAGCAGCTCGCCGCTGTTGGCATAGCTCCAGTGATGAAAGGGACAGGTAAAAACGCTCTTAATTCCCCTCTCTTCTTGAGCCACTTTGACCGACCGATGTCGGCAAGCGTTCAAAAAAGCGCGGAATTGGCCGTCTTTGTCCCGGGTGGCCAATATCGGTACGCCAAAATCCTCTAAGGTGAGATAGCTGCCTGCTTGAGGTAAATCACCGGACAAGCCAATAAGCTGAGGGTGGTCTAAGAAAAATGACTGGCGTTCTCGCGCCGCAATGTCCGGGCACACATAGCTGTTGGTTGGCATCTTGTATTGAACGCCTGCGTCAACGTTCTTGCCTTCATCCAGCTGGCTCATCAGTTCCTTGATGATGGCTACTTGGAGATCGTGCTTCACAGGTCCCTCCCGTTTTTCCGTGCTTTCTCTGCGACCCAAGCGCTTTCGGTCGCTCATCCATCCCTGAACATATCAGAGTCGAGCAAAATAACCACGCCCACAGGCGTGAGCGATACAAAGCGTCCTAAAGTCTCAGTCACCGCATATGAGCCGCTAACTAGGTTTGAACCCTTCAGCTGTGCTTAATTTGATCAGCTGCCCATGGGCGTTCTTGTCCCAGCCGGCGATTTAGATCAATCTTTAGCACCAATAACAACAAAAGGGACCTCTGATGAAATCAATAGCAACTCTAATCTTGGCTTTGCTAGCGGCGCCAGCGTTGGCAGACGATCACAGCAAGCCAACCAATACTGACGAATCGGCAGTGGAACTTTGGGTTTGCAACTACCAGGAAGGCAAATCCATTGCGGACCTGCGGGACTGGTACAAAGACTTCAACGGCTTGTCGGACAACATGGAAAACGGCAATTTCCGATCGTGGCTCTGGACACCCTACTTCGTCAGTGATTTAGAGGGCGCAGATGTGGTGGTCGCGACCGCTTTTCCAAACCTAGAATCCATGGGTCAATCGATGATGGAGTTCTTTGGCGGCGAAGAAACAGGGGCATTGTTTGCCCGCTACGAGACCATTGTCGACTGCCACGGCAGAGAGCTGTGGATGGTAGAGCAAACCCGAAACTAGCCTTTAACCACTGGCCCCGCAGAATCTGCGGGGCAATTTCAAGCCAGACTGAGCAGGCTTGCGCCGCACAAACTTCCACTTCGCGATGATTCGTTTATCATGCATTCCTGCCCGGGCCCACCAGCGCCCGGGCTTATCCAGCCCCTCGCATCCAAACTTAATACCGCACAAGGAATAGACCTTGAATCGCTTCACCCTCGTTTTGCACTGCCCCAACGTTATCGGCATCGTTTACCAAGTTTCGCGTTTTTTGTTTGAGCGCGGAGCCAACATCACGGAAAGCGCCCAATACGATGACGAAGAGTCTGACCGTTTTTTTATGCGCGTTGCCTTCACCGTAGACAGCGCCAATGAAACCAGTGAGAGCCTATCATCTGCCTTTGCTTCGATAGCCAAGGACTTGCATATGGAGTCGAGTTTTTACAGTGATTCAACCAAGACCCGGGTGCTGCTGCTGGCCTCACAGTGGACCCACTGTCTCGCGGACCTGCTCCATAGACACAGCAGCGGCGAATTAGAAGTGGAAATTGTCGGCGTTGCTTCAAATCATCTGGGCGATGCCCAGCGCCTAGCTAGGGAATACGGCATCCCCTTTGAGCACTTGGACACCAAAAACATCGACAAACCGGCCATCGAGGAACACTTGTTAGCGATCATGCGCGACAGACAAGTAGGCCTGACGGTCTTGGCCCGCTACATGCAGATTCTATCTGAGCACTTATGCCTTAACTCACCCTGTCCGATCATCAACATCCATCACTCGTTTTTACCCGGCTTCAAAGGCGCGCGCCCCTATCACCAAGCGTTTGCGCGCGGGGTTAAGATCGTTGGCGCCACCGCCCACTATGTGACGGCCGACCTCGATGAAGGCCCCATCATCGAACAGGATGTGGCGCGGGTGAACCATGCCATGGATGCCAAAGGCATGATCGAGATTGGCCGAGATCTCGAGAAATCCGTGCTGGCACGAGCGGTCAAACTGCATGTGCGTCATCGTGTGTTACCTAATGGTCCACGTACCGTAGTGTTTGCCTGATCAGCCTAGGGGCACACCCTTTTACCAAAGCCGTTGCTTTGATGAATCGGTCAGCCATACTGAACCCTTGAAAGTACAGTGCTCGCCCCACCTTGTTCCACAGCGGCGTTCGCCTAGCCGATCAGAAAGTCTAAATGGCGGAGTCGAGTAAAATCATGGGAAACCAAAACGAATTTGCTTCCAGTGATTGAATCGATAGCCTACTTTCGTGCATAAGTTTTTCGACGCCACTAGGAGCCGCTGACTCCGCCCAATTCAATGCCATAAAAAGGAAAAGATGCCGTGAACACAAATCGCCAATGGCTGCTGGCCAAACGCCCTTCCGGACTTGTTACCCGAGATAACTTTGAATACGCCGAAAATCCCATTCCAGAACCGGCTGACGGACAGGTCTTAGTCAGAAACCTTTATCTATCCTTCGATCCAACTCAGCGAGGCTGGATGGAGGATCGAGAAAGCTACCTACCTCCGGTGGGCATCGGTGAACCCATGCGCGCCGGGGCCATCGGTCAGGTAGCAGACTCACGCCACGCCGATTTTGCCGTTGGCGACCTAGTTCAAACTACTGGCGGTTGGCAGGACTTCGTGATCGCCGCCCCGAATCAGGGGCCCATGGGCCTGACCAAGCTACCTGATGGCGTAACACCTGAAATGATGCTGTCGGTGCTGGGTATTACCGGCCTGACCGCCTACTTTGGCCTTTTAGATTTAGGGACCCCCCAACCGGGAGAAACCGTACTGGTCTCTGGGGCCGCAGGCGCCACGGGCTCTGTTGCCGGGCAAATCGCCAAAATCAAAGGTTGCCGGGTGGTTGGTATCGCCGGCGGACCGGAAAAGTGCGCCTGGCTGAAAGAGGAAGCAGGCTTCGACGATGTCATTGACTACAAACAGGGCAACGTTAGCGAGCAAATCAAGGCCACATGCCCTTACAAGGTTGACGTGTACTTTGACAATGTCGGCGGTGAAATCCTGGAAGCTGCGTTAAACCACATAAATCTAAAAGCTCGCATCGTCATGTGCGGGGGAATATCCGGTTACAACGCCACCGAGCCGGTGCCCGGCCCCACAAACTTGATGAACATCGTCACCAATCGAGCGCGCATGGAAGGCTTTATCGTCTTGGACTATATGCCAAGAGCCGCCGAAGCCATCGGCGATTTGCTGAAATGGATTGGTGCTGGCGAGCTGAAATATCAGATCGATCTGCAGGAAGGTTTCGACAACATCCCCGATACACTGCAACGTCTGTTTACCGGCGCCAACCTCGGCAAACAATTACTGAAGATTGCAGACCCCTCCTAGGTCTTCCCAACGCCAACAACGTCTTAAAGACAAAGTACCCAAACAGAGTAAGGCAGTTATATGACCCAGTTGTCTCGGGCCGATGTTTCCATCGCCACCCAAACCGATGGTTTTTATCAAGGCTTTAACATTTGGGTCGCCGCCGTCCCTAAGGTCGTTATTTTGTCCTTGATCTTGTGGGTCGCCATGTCCCCGGAACTGGCCGGGGCTCAACTGATGAGTCTGCAGACTTGGTCAACGGCTTCCTTTGGCGGCTGGTATATCTACGCCACCGCTTTTTTCGGTGTCGCGTGCCTAGGCGTCGCCATTTGGCCCAAGACAGGCAAGCTGGTCCTAGGCAAGGCCGGTGACACACCGGAGTTCTCGATGTTTACCTGGCTGTCCATGATGTTTGGCGCTGGCATCGGCATCGGCATGCTGACCTACTCAACCGCAGAGCCCATCTTTCACTTCGCCAACAATCCCGAAACTATACAGGGACTAAGCACGCCATTGGACGCCGACAACGTCCGCAATGCCTATAAGTGGGCGCTCCTGCACTACGGGCTGACGCCGTGGGCCTGTTACGGTGTTGTGGGGATTTCCTTGGGTTACTTGAGCTATGCCAAGGGCTTGCCGCTGACCATCCGATCCGGCTTGCAACCTCTGTTCGGTAAATCTCTGTCGGGGTGGCTGGGACATGGGGTAGACATAGCTGCCATTTTGGCCACGCTGATCGGGCTTGGGGTAACCATCGGCTACGGGGTTTCTCAATTCGCCGCAGGCCTCTACAACATCAGCGCATTTGAGGTTCTTGTAGACGCCACAGGCAAGCCCACATTGGCGGCACAGGTTCTAGGACTGGTTCTTATCGTTTGCGCCTCCTGTTTATCTGCCATGTCTGGCATCCAGCGCGGCATAAAATGGCTGTCCAATATCAATATGGGACTGTCTATTTTTCTTGTGGCCTTCTT
>JAQWIX010000004.1 GCA_029248675.1 Pseudomonadales bacterium
TCCTTTAACCCCTCTCCACAAAGCCCATTTCAAGCACGACCCGGGGCTCTAAGGCCCTTTTTGCAACGGTTTAACCGGTCGTTTTCTTGTGTCGCGGCTCTTGCTCGTTGATTCAGCCCTTTGAACCAACCCTTTGAACCAAACCCTCGAATCAGATTCTCACGCCAGTCCTAGCGACTAGTTCATTGTATAGGCGAAGCCGTCACGCCGACTTCTTCGCCTTCTTTTTCACCGTTTTCTTCTTAGCGACCGGCTTCTTTACTTCGCCCTCTTCCACCCAAGCCGGCTCCTGATAGAACGCTTTCCAGCCCGTCGCCTTACCTTCAATCTCCGACTGAACGTACTGCTCTTTCGTCTTACGACTGTAGCGAATAATTGCCGGATTGCCTTCAGGATCCTGCTCTGGGGCTGCAAGCAAGTAGCGAAACTTGGGGTCTAGCTCATTGGCATGGGGCTTTATTTCTGACACCAAGGGTGCCCGAGTCTCTCGATGCTTGGGAAACTGACTGGCGGCCAGGAATATTCCCGAGGCGCCGTCGCGCAACAGATAGTGATCATCGACCTTTTCGCAAAGAAGCTCTGGCATAGGCACCGGGTCGGCTTTCGGCGGCGCAGGTTCGCCGTTACGCAGCAATTTACGGGTATTGGGGCATTCCACACAGCCAAAGTACTTACCGAACCGGCCTGACTTAAGCTGCATCTCCTTCCCACACTTGTCACATTCTAACAGCGGGCCGTCATAGCCCTTGATCTTAAAGGTGCCGGCTTCGATTTCGAAGGTGGAACAATCAGGATTGTTACCGCAGATATGCAGCTTTCGCGTTTCATCCACTAGGTAGCTGAGCATGGCACTGTGACAAGTAGGACACTTGCGCATTTTACGCAACAGCTTCGATTCACCCTCTTCGTCCTTTTCTACATCCACGGCTTCTTCGCCGGGAATTAGATTCACTGTCTTAGTGCACCGTTCCTTGGGCTTTAGACCGTAGCCGGAACAGCCCAAAAAGACCCCGGTTGAACCGTTGCGAATTTGCATATGGCGGCCACAATCGGCATTGGGGCAAATAATGTCTGTATCCGTGGGCGCGTTGACCCGCATACCGTTTTCGACGTCCTTTGCAGTCACCAGCTTGCCGCTAAAATCCCCGTAAAACTCGTTCAGTACCGTATCCCACTGCGCCTGACCTTGGGCAACCTTGTCTAGCTCTTCCTCCATGGTGGCAGTGAAACGGTAGTCCATGAGATTGTCGAAGTTTTCCATCAGGCGGTCTGTGACCAACTCACCGATTTTTTCAGCATAAAAGCGTCTGGCGTCTAGGCGAACATAACCACGATCTTGGATGGTGGAAATGATGCTGGCGTAGGTAGATGGCCGGCCAATGCCCAACTTTTCCAGTTCCTTCACCAAACTCGCTTCGCCAAACCGAGGCGTGGGCTTTGTAAAGTGCTGGATCGCTTGGCTATCGGCCAGAGTCAATGAATCGCCAGCCTGAAAGTCTGGCAGCGTAGCATCCTCGTCTTTCTTGGCACTAACCGGCATGACCCGGGTAAATCCATCAAATTGCAAAATGCGGCCCCGCACAGACAGCTCAAAGTCGCCGGCTTGGGCCTTGATGCTGGTGCTCAGATATCGCGCGTCCGTCATCTGGCAGGCCAAAAACTGGCTGCGGATCAGTTCGTACAAACGCACGGCATCAGCGTCCACACCAGTTAGGTGCTCGGGCTTAGTGGCGACATTAGATGGACGGATCGCTTCGTGGGCCTCCTGAGCGTCTTCCTTGGAGCTATATCGCTTAGGACTATCGGGTAAATACTCTGGCCCGTACTCCTTGCCAATCAGACTACGCGCAGCCTCAACAGCCTCACTACTGAGGTTAGTGGAGTCCGTACGCATGTAGGTTATGTACCCCGCCTCGTAAAGACGCTGAGCCATGGTCATGGTTTTTTTCACCGAAAAACTCAGACGCGTACTAGCCGACTGCTGCAATGTGGACGTTATAAACGGCGCATTGGGACGACTGCGAGTGGGCTTATCTTCACGCTTGGAAATAGCGAATGATTGTTCCCGTAACGTCGCCATCAGCCCCATGGCGTCAGATTCGTTGGTGGGTCGAAAATTTTGTCCCTGATATTTGGCTACCTGAAACCGAACAGGGGCCGCATCTGTATCGCGGCCTAAATCGGCAAAGGCATCCCAATACTCTTCCGGCACAAAGGCCCGTATTTCGCGCTCACGCTCTACAATCAGGCGCACGGCAACACTCTGCACGCGTCCGGCTGATAAACCTCGAGCGACCTTAGCCCACAGCAGGGGCGAAAGCTCAAAACCCACTACGCGATCTAGGAAGCGCCTAGCTTGCTGGGCATACACCCGATCCATATCTATGTCGCCCGGGTCCACAAAGGCTTCTTCGATGGCTTTGCGGGTAATCTCGTTGAATACAACCCGTCGGTATCGGCCTTCATCGCCCCCAATGGCCTCGCGCAGGTGCCAGGCAATGGCCTCACCTTCCCGGTCTAAGTCCGTGGCCAGATAGATGGCAGGAGCGTTTTTCGCCAGTTTTTTGAGTTCGTCTACGACTTTTTCTTTACCGGGCAAAATCTCGTATTGGGCCGACCAATTCTTGTCAGGATTCACTCCCATCCGTCGAACCAACTGCTCCCGAGCGCGCTTTTTCTTGTAAGCCTCTCGCTTTGCCGGCGTCAGCGCCTTGGTTTTTTGCGCTTCAGCAGCTCGGGCCTTGGGGTCAACCGCCTTGCCTCCCGTGGGCAGATCTCGAATGTGTCCGACACTGGATTTAACAACGAAGTCCTTACCCAGATAGCGGTTTATGGTCTTTGCCTTCGCTGGAGATTCTACGATGACGAGAGAACGTGCCATGTTTTACAAACCCTTATAAATGGAGGTGCAGGCTTCCCAGCCTTTAGCTAAAAATGCCCCTCGGAGATCTCGAGGTCGGCGATTTATAGGCTCTGGCGATCCTGTGTGTCAAGAAATGAGCGAAAGGAATGCTGTACGGTACTGGCCAACCTCGCTAATTTGCGGTGTAGTTGACCGTGTTATCGACACCTCATAGACGCTCATTGGCCACTGGTGCCCCAATGTTTCTTCACCGTATTGAGCAGACTGCGCATAACGCGATCCAGCGCCTGTAACGCCGGCAGGTCATCCAAGGTAGCCGGCTGCTTCCCTGATGCGGGCCAAAACCAAGGCAATTGGGCCAAACCGCCCTGAGCCTTGTTGGTTTGCCCTTTTTGACTAGCTTGGCTTCCCGGGTTTTGTTCCCGCCAGAACGCGGCAATAAAGCGCCTATCCAGCTGTACGGCTAAAACGTCCGCTGGCATTTGATCCAATACCGCGACCAGGTCCGTCAGACTGCCTGTGTCATTTTGCCAACGTGCTGCTGACTTTAACTGGCTAACATCTAAGCCGTTTACCCCCCAATGAGTTGCTAAACGCTCGACCGGAATGGTGGGATTACTTGGAATACGCAGCATCAAGATCGGCGACACTGCATTCAGCGTGACCCCGAGGGGCAGCTGGTATCGGGTACATGACACCGCACTTTGGCGAAGGCTACCTCCGGCGGTAACACGCTCGTCAGCGTCTGGGTTAAGTTTTAGGACTTTATCGAGCTGTACTGTGTAACCAAGCTTTCGGGCTTGGGCCCGCAGACCAGTAATGTACCGATCCCGCTGGGTCGGCATAAGGTAAAGAATTGGGCCAATGGCGACACCCAAGGCCAACACAATGATGAACCATTCCACTGGCAACACTCATAGCAAATTAGCCCAGCAGTCTGTGCCCTTTTAGGCCCAAGTGGAAGCATTCAACTAAGGGCTTTCCCCTATTGTTGCCGGAGGCAACTATGGGTATCTTCCGCTCAAAGACAATCAGTCGAGGTCATCATGATGACACCTTACTCTACCGTCGTTCTCGCCGCCGATCTCACCGAAGAATCCACCCTGCTTGCCGACCGGATGAAGCAAATTATTGGCGACAAACCCTGCGCTGTACACATTGTGCACGTCATCGAACCACTGAGCGCAGCCTATGGTGGTGACGTACCCATGGACCTGTCGCCGGTACAGGATCAGATACAAGATCAGGCCAAGGCCCACCTAACCGAATTTGGTCGCCAGCTAGGTATTCCCGAGGATCGCCAACACCTAATCTTCGGTCGCCCTCAAAGCGAAATTCATCGAGCGGCAGAGGAATGCGGCGCAGACCTGATCGTTGTTGGCAGTCACACACGCAGCGGCTTAGCCCGCCTCTTGGGCTCCACTGCCAATGGTGTGATGGACAGCGCACCTTGTGATGTTTTAGCGGTTCGAGTTGGCGAAGGCTGAGCGGCCCGACTAAGCTAGACGCCCAATCACCAAGGATTGATACAGATGCCGCGTGCGGTTTTGCTAGGCGCCCTACTATTCGTTTTATCCACCGTACCACTGCAACTCTCGCAGGCGGCCTCGGTTCAACGAGACCACTACCTAGAAGCATTGGAATATATCCGCAAAGGCCAGTTCTCGCGCAGCAGAGCCGTGGAAAAAAAGCTAGAGGGTTACCCGCTAAAACCCTACTTGGAGTACCACAGGCTAAACAACAGCCTGAGTCAGACCAGCTATGACGCCATTGACTCATTTCGAGAAAACCACCCAGACTTACCGGTAACCCCCCTGCTGTATCAACGATGGCTTATCGTGCAGGGCAAACGCCGCCAGTGGCAGACTCTCCATGCTCGCCGCTACGACACTCAAAACGCGGAACTGGCCTGCTATTTCGCGCGAGCCCAATACGGGATTGGACAGAAAGACCAAGCCCTCGACAACACCACCACGCTTTGGGCTAAACCAAAGTCTCAACCAAAGGCATGCGACCCTATCTTCGCTGTTTGGCGGAAAACGCCGCGCTTTACTCAATCAGTTATCTGGCAGCGATTCAGCGGAGCAATGGCTGCCAAAGAATATGTGTTGGCCCGATACCTCCAACGCTACTTTGTGGGTGAGCACTTAAAGGCCGCAAAAGCCTACTACGACCTAAGACGGCAACCAGAGCGTGTTACTTGGCGAGGGACGCTCTCCACCGATAGCGTCGAAAACCGAGAGGCAATTGGCTACGGCATAACCCGGCTAAGTACTCGCAAACCGGATAAAGCTGCTTTGGCCTGGCAGCGCTTTCGCCAAAGCCATGCCTTCAGCCCAGCCCAGCGCCAGAGACTTGATGACCAAGTCGCGCTAGGCCTCGCCACCAACAATCGCTTTCCTAGGGCGGAACAGCGTGAGCAAATCCAATCAGAGTTTGCCATTCAAGGTCTATTAAACGCAGCTATCGCTCATCAACAATGGGCTGAAGTCGCCTATTGGGCTGGCCGGGAATCCGCCACTCAGGGAATCAAGGCCAGAACTCGTTATTGGCAGGGTCGCGCTTACCTTGAACTAGACCAACCCAGCGATGGCAAGGCTTTGTTTGCTTCTCTGGCACAAGAGCGCAGTTATTACGGCTTTTTGGCCGCTGCCCAACTCAACGCACCTGCCCAGCTGCAGGCTATGTCTGCCCACCAGTTGAGCCTTGAGGCACAAGAACAATTGACGCAAATCCAAGGCATAGCCAGGGCCGTTGAGCTGTTTGCCACCGGCGATGATCTCAATGGCAGACGCGAGTGGTATCGCCAGTTGGCTGATCAGGATCAAGACATTCAGCATCACATGGCTCACTTAGCCCAACGGATTGGCCGGCTATACCTTGCTATCCAAACCGCGAATAACGCCGGCGCTAGGGATGATTTGAGCCTGAGATTCCCAGAAGCCTTCGGGCCGCTCTTCAATGCCGCCGCCCTACGACACGGGGTCGACGGCAACCTGTTGCGCGCCATTGCGCGCCAAGAATCTGCATTTCAGACAAAGGCCATATCCAGTGCTGGCGCGCTGGGATTGATGCAAGTTATGCCTGCCACAGGCAAAATCGCCGTGCGCAGAGGCGGGTTAAAAAGACATCTTGGCAGTGACCTAGGACAGGCAATCAAAAAAGACCTGCACACGCCCGAGCGCAATATCGAAATTGGGGCCTTCCATCTGTCTTGGTTATTGGATCGCTACAACAACCAGCGCCCCCTAGCCATCGCCGCCTATAACGCCGGCGAAAGTCGAGCGGATCGTTGGTTAAAGAGCAGTAAAGGTGGTCCTATGGACGTGTGGATCGAGACGATTCCTTTTAAAGAAACTCGGAACTACGTGCAAAACGTTCTGGCCTTTGAGGTGGTTTATCGCGCGCTAAATCAGCGCCCGGCACCTATCCTTGGTAAAAATGAGTGGCGGCTTCCCAGCGCCTAGCGCGAGCCCGTAACGGCAGCATCATCGAAAATGGAGGGTGTTTGGTGCCATAAGCCTCGGTCAGATCGTGACCTCGCACTCATGAGCTGAGGAAACGCTCCAGATCTTCCGCAGTAAACGGCGCGGCAAGTTCTTCTTGGCCCTGACGCAAAACAGGAATTCGCTCACCGTAGCGCTCCAGCAACCTGTCGTCGGAGGCCACATCAACCACATCAAGCTGCACGGCATTTAAATTGGGCATGCCCATCAACAGGTCTAAAGCCTTTTCGCAAAGATGGCAGTGGGCAGTGCTGTACAAAATAAGTTGGCGCATAAGCTCCCGGAACGTCAGTGAATGGTCGCCCGAAGGCTCGAGCCGGGCTAAGATCTTGCCATGCATTTCATCACCCGACTAGCAAGCAACCCGAGCCTCTCCACGTTCCCATTACCTATAGGTGGTTCGTTGACTTGGCATCGGGTAAATCTGCCAGATGCCGGCGGAGCTTCCCTTTGGCGAACCAGCATCAGCATCAGCGACATCCCCAGCCAGCATATTCTGGTGCCCAGCTACGCCTGTGTGAGCGAGGCCTACCAATGGCAGGCCAGCGCCGTGACAAACAACGAAACCAGTGTGCTAGCGCCGGTATGTCCGATTCATAAGACACCATGGGCGGGCTTTGCTTCCGCCAACAGCGAAACCCCAGCGTTGCAGCCCAAAATCGATTGCTGGCACACCCTATCGAGCATAGAAGCGCTGGAGTTTGAGCTAAAACTGTTCCTCCCCCATAGCGACGCGCCGCCGGTTCAAGATTTACTAACCTTCAGCATTCGCCCCACTGATCAGCCAACCGCGGAACTTCCCACCCCAACATTTGCCGTGAGGACGTCCCAACCCGCGCCGGTTAGCCAAATGCAAGCAGACAAGGCAATTGCCCGGCGTATTTGCTCACCTACGGCGACGGTTATGGCGGTGATGGGCAGCGCTGCGTTAAGCCATTGGCCTGAAGTCATAGAGAGCTGTTACGACCCTAACACTAAGGCCTACGGCAAGTGGCCCCTTGCAACCTACTGGGCCTCCCAGCAGGGGGTACTGGGTAGCGTAGAGGCCCTGTGGCAGTGGGACGACGCATTGGCTGTGCTCGAGGCAGGACAACCCATCGTTTGCAGCATACGCTTCGCCAAGAACCAGTTACCCGGCACACCGCAAGAGCAAAGTGGTGGTCATCTGCTGGTGCTTTACGGCATTGAGTTCATTAAAGAAGAGGGTTTTGCCCTAGTGATGGATCCCGCCGGCGCCGACACGGACGAGGTCCCCCGCCGCTATCCGCTGGTGGCATTCACACAAGCTTGGCTAAATCACCGTGGCGCAGCCTACCTATTTTCTACAAAGCCCCAATCTCAAAACGACTCTGACCTAGATTTATCAAGAGCGACAATCCGTGGACATTGATACCAACGTTTATCTGCGTAAAGTGGCCAGCAACGATCAAGCAGAATTCCTAGCGCTAATGCGCGCCAGCATGGACATTCACCAGCCTTGGATTACACCACCCACCACGCCTCAGATGTTTCGGAACTATTTGCAGCGCATTCGTCGCAGTGATCACGAGGGTTTCGCCGTTTGTCGAAGCGAAGATGAGCGCATCGTGGGGGTTATAAACTTGAATCATATAGTCCGTGGTACGTTCCAAAATGCCTCGCTGGGTTATTACGTCGGTGAGCCCTACCAAGGCCATGGCTATATGCAGCAGGGCTTGGAACAGTTACTCCGTTTAGCTTTTACCAGCCTCGGATTGCACCGATTGGAAGCAAACATTCAGCCAGATAATCTACGCTCTAAAGCCTTGGTCGATCACTGCGGTTTTGAGTACGAAGGTTTGAGCCGAAATTTCCTGTACATCGACGGCCAATGGCGCGACCACGAGCGTTGGTCTGCCTTCGCGGACCGACAGACCCTGAGACCCTGAGACCTTGAGATCCTGAGACAATGACCCAAGACACACCCTTACTTGTCGCCATTCTTGCCGGAGGCCCGTCCGCCGAGGCGGAAGTGTCGCGCAATTCCGCGGCCCAAATCCAAACTGCCTTGCAGACAAGCGGCCACAGAACACGCGTTATTGAATTGGACAATCACTGTGCCAAGGCGCTGCTGACCCTAGCACCAGACGTGGTATTTCCTGCCCTGCATGGCCCTCCGGGCGAAGATGGCACCGTACAGGGTTTATTGGAGATGCTTGGGATGCCCTACGTGGGAAGCGACGTGCACGGCAGCGCAGTGGCCATGGATAAAGCCATTGCCAAGGCTCTGTTCCAACGCCACGGGTTGCCGGTGTGCCCAGATATCGTCGTGCAGCCCCATGAGGCCCTGACTGCCGCAACAGCGCACATCGAACAAAGCCTAGGCCCGCGGGTGGCGATCAAGCCTTTGAACCAAGGATCCGCCATTGGGGTGCAACTTCTGCCGGAAGGCGGCGATATTGAGGCTGCACTGACCTCTAGTTTGCAGCTCGGTCCTTGTCTGGTTGAACCGTTTATTGCTGGTCGTGAGATGACTATTGGGGTACTGCAACTTGAAAACGACTATACCGTTCACCCCGTGATCGAAATACGTACCCCAGAAAACCAGTGGTATGACTTCGAGCATCGATATACCCCGGGCCACAGCGAGCACATCATGCCCGCACAGGTGAGTCGAGAGCTATCAAATCAACTGCAGCAAATCGCGCTAACGGCACATCGTTGTTTGGGATTGAGAGACCTATCTAGGGCCGATTTTATCGTCACGGAGCGAGATGAAGTATATCTACTTGAGGTAAACACCCTTCCGGGCATGACGCCGACAAGCCTGTATCCCGAGGGTGCCGCGGCCATCGGCTACCCCTTCGAAGCACTAGTGAACGCGCTGGTGCGAAACGCTTGCAAACGCTAGCGCTAGCGAAACGCCGACACAATGAGTCTAATTTGTGCTTTACCGGGTGAGAAGCAATCGCCAGCTAAAATCTAACGCCATTTCGATAAAAAATTAATAACTCATTATTTTTAAACAAAAAAACGGCCCTAGACGGGCCGTCAACATCTGGCCACGCGACTGCTCACTGCGTCGGCCAGTTTCTCACAGGGTACTACGTTTGTTGTAAGCCCCCTTAGTGGGTCCCTCTCTTATAGGTCGTAGCCCCTTTCGTCGTGAGAAATCAGATCCAAGCCCTGCATTTCGTCCTCATCGTCCACCCGGTTACCAACCAAGGCGTCTGTTACCTTTAAGATAACAAACGTTATTACCGCTGTGTAAACAATTGCAGAAACTACGCCGATGGCCTGTGTCGATAGTTGAGCACCGATTTCGATGTCGTGCTGGCCACTGAAAACGCCTAGGGCATTGCTTGCGAAGACTGCCGTCAGCAAAGTGCCCAAAATTCCTCCAACACCGTGAACCGGGAACACGTCCAAAGAATCATCGATCTTCAAACCGCGCTTAATGTAGCCGGTGGCGTAGTAGCAGACGAAGCCCGCACTAAGGCCAATGATCAGACCACCACCGGGACCGACAAAGCCGGATGCAGGGGTAATGGTACCCAGACCTGCCACCATTCCCGTTACCGCACCGAGAGCCGACGCCTTACCGTGATTGATACGCTCTAGCAGCATCCAGGTACAAGCACCTGCTGCGGCTGAGATGTGGGTGACCAGCATGGCCATTCCCGCATCGCCATTGGCCGCTAACGCGCTACCGCCATTAAAGCCAAACCATCCGACCCACAGCATGCCCGCGCCAGTAATACTCATGGTCATGTTATGAGGCGGCATAGCCTGATTTGGAAAACCCCGTCGATTACCCAGCACAACGGCAGCCACCAAGGCGGCCACACCAGCGGTGATGTGCACCACGATACCGCCGGCGAAATCCATTACGCCCAACTCACTCAACCAGCCGCAACCCCAGACCCAGTGACAGATGGGCGCATAAACCAAGAGCAACCAAGCAGCCGAGAAGATAACAACGGCGGAAAAGCGCATGCGCTCTGCAAAACCGCCGACAATTAGCGCCGGAGTAATGACGGCAAAAGTCATTTGAAACAGAGCAAAGACGCTTTCCGGTATGGTACCGGAGGGTGTGTCTTCAGCGATTTGAGCCAACAGCACGTTGTCTAACCCGCCAATGAAGCTGTTAAAAGAGCCGCCGTCACCAAAAGCTAAGGAGTACCCCGCCACAAGCCACAGCAGTGACATCAAGCAGGTAATCGTAAAGCACTGCATGAGCACGCTGAGCACGTTCTTTGATCGCACTAAACCGGCGTAAAACAGCGACAGCCCCGGGATGGTCATAAACAGCACTAGAGCAGTTGCTGTCATGATCCAAGCGGTGTCAGCGCCGCTGATGGAATCTGCATAAACAGGCTGGCTAAGCACCAGCCCACCAAGCAGCAAAAAGATCTTATTCATGGGTCCTTCCTCTCGAACGAAGGCCACATTTAAGCGAACCAAGCAGGAAAACGCTACAAAATTGTGCGTTTTATGGCGCTATTTACCGAAGAAAACCTTAACGAATGGATTCAACTATATTTCGCACTATTTTGGTGCCTTGATATATGAATGACGTGTAGATTTGTAACGCATCGGCGCCAGCATTGAGAATGGTTTGCGCATCCTCACCACTGCTAATCCCACCAACGCCCACGATCGTCATGGATTTGGGTAGCGCCTGCCGAAACTGGGCTACCACTTCGGCACTTCGACCGGTCAATGGATCACCGCTAAGGCCGCCGGCCTCCTCCGCGTACTTGTGTCCGGCTACCGTCTCCCGGGACAAGGTTGTATTGGTGGCAATCACACCATCGAACTCGCAGGCAGTCACTTGCTCAGCAATTTGCTCGACTTCTTCTTGACTCAAGTCCGGGGCCACTTTGAGCAATAAGGGCGCACCACTGCCTTGGGAGGCAAGAGCAAGCTGACGTTCCTTGACCGTACCCAAGAGCTCTTTCAGCGGCTCACCGTGCTGGAGCTGACGCAATCCAGGCGTATTAGGAGAGGAAAGATTAATCGTGAAGTAATCGGCATAGCTGTGCAGACACTCCATGCCTTTTATGTAGTCTGCAGCAGCCTCCTCATTGGGGGTGTTCTTATTTTTACCTAAATTCACGCCCAACAAGGTGTCTTTAAGCCGGCCACCAACTCGTACTTGGTGTAATTTCGCAGCCATGGCCTCCATGCCATGGTTGTTGAAGCCCATTCGGTTGATAAGGGCTCGATGCTCCGGCAAGCGGAACAAACGCGGCTTGGGGTTACCCGGCTGAGCTAGAGGAGTCACCGTGCCTACCTCAACAAAGCCAAATCCGCATCGAGCCAACCCAAGGACGGCTTCGGCATTTTTATCTAATCCGGCTGCTAGACCGACAGGGTTTTGCAGCACATTGCCAAGGAAAGAGCGTTGGGCGCCTGCCAACGGAGTTATTGACCCGGGTAACACGCCAGCCGCACTCAAAGATGCTATCGCAAAAGAGTGAGCCGTCTCCGGAGGGAGCGCTAGAAGGAGAGATTGAATCGGATTCATAGGTACGCCAGAGTTTCGCAGCCGCTAGTTTAAGACGCCTTATTAAATCCACAAACAATAGTTAGTAGTTTCGACGATCACCCGCCTTTTCTTTTACTCGACAACTTAGATCTGAGACCTTGTCTAAAAACTAGGCTTTACTCTGACGGGGCGAAACCGAAGCTTTATTTGCCAGAAAAGCCTACACAGGAAGCGTCGGATTAAAACAACTCGCAAATTGGTAAATCGAAGCTCCTTACCCTCTTTGTTGGTCAACGCCGGACCGCTACACTTAGGCCACTTCGTTAATGGAATATGCCGCTGTGCCCCAAGCTCCAGTTTCTCCGCCGATGGAACCGGCCATCGCTCTCGATGCCTTCAATACCGTTGGGCAACGCCTAGCCGAGCAAGTGATCGGTCAGGAGCACCTAGTACAAAGGATGCTTGTCGCGATTCTGTGCGGCGGACACTTGCTGGTCGAAGGGGCACCGGGGCTGGCAAAAACTCGAGCCATCAAAGCCTTAGCAGACATGATCGAGGGTAGCTTTCACCGTATTCAATTTACGCCAGATTTGTTGCCCAGTGATGTCACCGGCACTGAGATTTATCGCCAAGAGACCGGCAGCTTTGTATTCCAGCAGGGCCCCATCTTTCACAATCTAGTGCTTGCAGATGAAATCAACCGCGCCCCGGCTAAGGTACAGTCAGCGTTGCTGGAGGCTATGGCTGAAAGCCAAGTAAGCTTCGGCAGACAAACCTTTGCGCTGCCCGACTTTTTTATGGTGATGGCGACACAGAACCCCATTGAACAAGAAGGCACCTACGCGCTGCCGGAAGCCCAGCTGGATCGTTTCTTGATGCAAATCAATGTGGGCTACCCAAGCAGAGAGTCTGAAGCAAAGATTCTTCAATTGGTGCGAAGCGAGATGCTGGCGGAAAGCGAAGCCCCAGCCCTTGCACAGCAAGCAAAGATTTCACAAGACGATATCAAGACAGCTCGCCAGCAAATTCTGCGTTTGCATTTGGCCGAACCGGTGGAGCGTTACCTTGTTGAATTAATTCTTGCCAGCCGAAACCCACCGGATAGCCTTCGACCGTTAATCGAGCTTGGCGCAAGCCCTCGAGGAACCATTGGACTTGACCTGTGTGCTAGAGCGACGGCTTGGCTAGATCGCCGCGATTTCGTCACCCCAGAGGATGTACAGGCGGTTGCCCACGATGTGCTGCGCCACCGGCTAATCTGCAGTTTCGAAGCGGATGCCCAAGGCATTCAAAGTGACGAGGTAATTAGCGAGCTACTGCGGCTGGTGCCGGTGCCCTAGCGCCTTCGTGCCCTAGCTCGCGTACCCAAGTGAATTCAGCTATCCCATGTCCAATAAAAAAGGCCCAGCAGTGACAGGTGAACATCTCGGCGCGATTACAACCAATGTCGAACCAGATGTGCTGACCGGCGCCTACGTTTCAACCAAGCAGCTGTTAGACCTGCGCTTTCGAGCTGGGCACGCGGCGACCCAAACCTCGGTTACGCGTACCGGCTCTCAAGCAGGACTGCGGCTGTCTAAACACAAGGGGCGCGGCATTGATTTCGCGGAGGTACGCCAATATCAGCCCGGGGATGACATTCGCAGCATCGACTGGCGGGTAACTGCCAGAAAAAATAGCCCACACACCAAAGTCTTCCGCGAGGAGCGGGAAAGCCCTGCCCTGCTATTTGTTGATCAAACACAGCCCATGTTTTTCGGCTCGGTACAACGCCTGAAGTCTGTGGCTGTCGCGGAACTGGCTGGGCGGCTTGCATGGCAGGTTACCGACCATGGTGATCGTGTGGGCGGGCTTGTCCTTGACCGTGAGACCCACCACATGTTCCGACCCTTCCGAACAGTAAAGGCCACCGGACGTTTTTTGCAGCAGGTAGCCACAAGCAATCGCCTCTTGCAAAAGCCCGAGGCCGTGGTGGATCAGGAGGCCGCGGCAGCCAACCTGCAGTCGGCTCTTAACGACTTGATCCAACTCAAACAGCAGCGCTTTCGGGTTTTCATTATCGCAGACCTTGTGGGTTGTCCTGATTTAATAAACAAACTGTGGCAGGAGGCATTGCCTCGCATCGCCCGAAAACACCAAGTCACCATCATGCAAGTCGGCGACCCTCTCGATCAGCAGCTCCCCCCTGCTGGGTTCTACAGCGTCAGCCAAGGCGATAGCCAACTCAACTTCCACTCCGGAAGCCTGTCTGCTCGAGAGGCCTACGCTGAGGCCTACCGGCTCCGCGAGGATGCAGTAAAAGGATTACGCCGTACCCCATCCATTAACTACTTGGGCTTCAGCACCGCCGATACGAACTGGGACAGAAGAAACCTAGGCTTGGCGAGCGGTGGTAGGGCAACGTTATGAATGACGACCCTCTGGTAGCGCTCAAAGACATCTATCTACCGGCTGCTCCAGCATGGTGGCCCCCGGCACCGGGTTGGTGGCTAGTGGCTGGCGTCCTTGTTGCAGGCCTGATTTGGCTGACTTTCCGGGCTTATCGGCGGTGGCAGGCTTTTGCGCCAATTCGCAGCGCAAAGCAGCTGGTTGATGACGTTTTCAACAGTGACACCACAGACATTTTGGTCGTGCACCAGTGCAATGAGATTTTGAAGCGGCTCTTGGTCTTGACGATGAATCAGAGCCAGCTAGCACAGGAAAGTGGCGACGCTTGGCTGCAGGCTCTGGATCGGATAGCTGGCTGCGAGGAATTTAGTAACGGCCCGGGGCGGGTCTTGGGTACGGATCGCTTCGCGCCAAATCAAGTCATCGATCGTACGGGCCTTCTCAGCTGCGTCAACGCCTTGCTCAGCCAAGTCAAACCCCCACCAACTGCCAGAGGTCGCGATGCTTGAGTGGGTGTGGCCCTATGCTTTCGTAGCCCTGCCCTTGCCTTGGCTTGTCTGGCGCATGGTGCCCAGTACAACCCGGCAGGCGCCCGCACTGGTGGTGCCCTCCTTGGAGGCCTTCACAGCGATATCAGGTCAACACTCAAAGTCCACTGACAGTCGTCCATGGCGCCTGTTGGGATTGCTGCTGGCTTGGCTCCTCTTACTCGCCGCCCTTGCTCGACCCCAGTTCATTGACGAACCGGTCAACCTACCCACCACAGGCCGAGACCTGATGTTGGCGGTGGATATTTCAGGGAGCATGGCGACGGAAGACATGGAGATCAATGGCGACTTCGTAGAACGTCTGGTTGTGGTAAAGGCTGTGATCTCAAACTTCACTGCTGACCGCATCGGTGACCGAATTGGCTTGGTACTGTTCGGCTCTAACGCCTATTTGCAGGCTCCCCTCACCTTCGACGTAAAAAGTGTCAACCGACTGTTAGTCGAAGCTCCCGTTGGCATAGCTGGGGGCAAAACCGCCATTGGTGATGCCATCGGCCTGGCGGTCAAACGTCTCCGGCTGCGACCCCAAGACGAAAAGGTGCTGATTTTGCTCACCGACGGAGCCAACAATGTAGGCGAGGTGGAACCCAAGGTTGCGGCGGAACTCGCTGCTCGAGACAACATCCGCATTTACACCATTGGCGTTGGGGCAGATGAAATGCGCATGCCCGGACTGTTGGGACGCATCAGTGGCCGAATGACTAATCCGTCTGCCGACTTAGACGAAGAGACCCTACGAGCCATCGCCAACACCACAGGTGGTCGTTACTTTCGAGCTAAGGATCCCAGTACTCTGGTCGGCATCTATGAGCTGATTGATACGTTAGAGCCAGTAGAACAAGAGACGGAAATCTTTCGCCCGACCCAAACCCTGTACCACTGGCCACTGGCCGCAAGCCTGCTGGTCTGGGTTTTGATTTTGCTGGGTGATTGGATTGGGCGGAGCAGGCTAAGCTTGGGGACCAAGCATGCTTGAGTTGGTGACCAACTTTCACTTCCTTCGCCCCTGGTGGCTAAGTGCTCTACTTCCTCTGGGACTGCTGATTTACCTTTGGATACGCAAAACTCGGCAGCACAGCACTTGGTCGGCAGCTATCAGCCAGCCACTGCTTGACGTGCTTTTGGACACACAAACCGTTAGTACCGCGGCACGGCTCAGAGCAGCGCTTTGGACAGGTGCCGTTCTGTCCACTGTCGCCCTAGCAGGCCCTTCTTGGGAAAAGCTGCCTCAGCCCGTAAGCCAGAAAAACGACGCGCTGGTGATCGTGCTTGACCTGTCACTTTCCATGTTCGCTCAGGACGTCTCGCCCTCTCGATTATCGAAGGCTCGTCAGAAAATTGTGGACGCTCTGCGTTTGAGAGAAGAAGGCTCCACGGGACTGGTTGCTTATGCCGGTGACGGCCACGCGGTAGTGCCCATAACCGACGATGACAAGACCATCGAAAATCTTCTGGGCGCCCTCTCCCCTGCCATGATGCCAGTTTTGGGAAGCAGGCCCGCCAGTGGCCTAATCCTCGCCAAAGAACTTTTCGCCAATGCGGGGTTGGTTGAGGGCCGGATCCTTTTGATCACCGATGGCATTCGTGAAACCAGCGAAGTCAGTCGCTTTCGCGACTCGTCTTTCCCAATCTCTATTCTGGGCGTGGGCACCGAGTCTGGCGCAAGAATTCCGGTGAATCGACCCAGCGAACCAACTCGGTACCTAACAGATGAATCAGGACGACAGATAATCGCTCGACTGGACCAGTCCCGGCTCATTCAAGCTGCGCAACAAAGTTATGGTCGCTACAGCCAACTCACCATTGGCGATGCAGACCTAGAAGTCACCCTGAGTACGCCCTTGCCCACCGAGGACGCTTCCATTGAGGTAGAGCGCGAATTCGATATCTGGGCAGACATGGGTTTTTGGCTTTGCTTACCCCTGGCCGTGATGATGCTGATGTCATTCCGACGCGGGCTCTTTACTGCATGTTTCGTTTTGGTACTGATCCCTGAGCCGTCTTGGGCAGAAAATGTCGCTATCCCCTCGACCGCTAGCGGTATCTCCTCAACCTCAGAAACCCCCATTAATACGGATGCTACCTCAACCTCTCTTTCACGTTTCTGGCGTGGGCTTTGGCAGCGCCCGGATCAGCAAGGTTACCAAGCACTGCTAGACAACGACCCCGCGGCGGCAGCCGCTTTGTTTGAGAACCGGCAATGGCAAGGGGCTGCGCGCTATCGCAGCGGCGACTACGCTGCCTCGGCAGAGGACTTTGCCAGGGATCAAAGCCCTACCGGACTCTACAACCAGGGTAATGCACTGGCGAAACTGGGGCGCTATGCGGACGCCATCGAACGCTACGAGCAGGTGCTGTCCCGGGTACCCAATCAAGAGGACGCGGCTTTCAACAAAGCGCTACTGGAAGAACTGCTGGAACAACAAAGCCAACAAGAACAGCAGGAGCAGAATCAGCAGCAACAGGAGCAGCAGCGCCAGCAGTCAGACCAACAGTCCCAAAGCACCCCCTCACAGGAAGATGAATCTGATGATACCCAAGAGGACCGCGACGATACCGATAAACAGGAGCAGAACGCTCCCGATCAACAACCGAACTCTCCCCCCGAGCAGGAACAAGAGCCGTTAGATGAACAGCAGCGTGATGAGAAACAGGAGGCCTTGGAACAGTGGCTGCGCCGTGTCCCCGATGATCCCGGCGGTCTGCTGCGCCGAAAATTCCAGCACGAAACCAAACAACGTCTGCGGCAAGGCGATTACAGCAACCGCCAAGACGAGCAGATTTGGTAGTGCATCACATGGGTAACAGTACCAAGGCTCACCTGACGTTTATTTTGCTCTGCATCGGCCTGTTAACCTTGGGGCCTGTTACCGCCCACAGTGAACTTCGTGCAGCGCTGTCCGCGTCTCAGGTCGAAGAGCTGGATTCTGTGCAGCTGGTGATCCGGGATCTGGGCGGACGGGAGACTCTCACTCCGGACCTATCCGGCCTTGATCAAGACTTTGTGGTACTTGGCGTTAACACCAGCAGCCAATACCAATTTATTAACGGGCGCGCCCAAAGCTGGGTTGACTACAATATTTCCTTACAGCCCAAAAAGACTGGTGTGCTGACCATCCCGCCAATAAGCATTGGCAACAAACGCAGCAAGCCGCTACAACTCACCGTCCGCCCTCTCAGTAACGCAGCCCGCCAAGAGATCGATGATTTAGTGTTTTATGAACTGGCTCTGTCCAATGACTCGGTTTATGTACAAAGCCAGCTACTGCTGACCCGACGTCTTATTTACGCCGAAGGCGTGCAACTGTACGGCGGTCAGCTGGACACACCGGAAATTGAAAACGCGCAAATCTTTGCCTTGGGGGAAGGCACAGCCACGCAGGTTCAACGCAATGGCCGCACCATGGGCTGTTTTGAACAACGCTACGCTGTTTTTCCTGAGAGCAGTGGCTCGCTGCTAATTCCCAGCGAGAGTCTCAACGCCAGCGTCCAGCTGCGCCGCAGTGGCGGCACCACTCGCAAAACCGTCAAGGTCAGTAGCGAGGAACGTCTAGTTCAAGTCAGGGGAATACCCGCTGAATACCCAAGCGACGAACCCTGGCTGCCGGCAATAGCGGTTACTGCCAGCCAGCGTTATACGCCATCCGTGGAGCAGCAGGCGAAGGTTGGCGACACCATCAACGCAACGCTGACGATTACTGCCTTTGGCAACACCGGGGCCAGCGTAACGCCCCAAGAGATAAATCTTGATCCTGCAAAATTCAAGATCTATGCCCGGCCGGCTAGTATCGACAACGCCCTGACTGGCGAAAACCTCGTCGGTCAACGGATCGAATCAGTCGATTTAGTGCCAATTTCCGGGGGCACCCATGCCCTGCCCGGGGCTTCCATAACTTGGTGGAATATCGATACCGAGGAAGTGATGACTACAGTGATCCAGCCCGCCGTATTGAGCATAACCGGACCCGCCCCTTCCCCGCCCAAACTCCTTGAAGAGACAGCTATCGATGAGGCACGGGAACCCCAACTTGGGGGCACGGTAGAAACCAACGCCAACCGGCTTGACTGGTGGATTTTGGCACTGGCGTTATTTGCTTTATTGGCGGTAAGGGCCATTCGCGGTCTTCGCCAGCATCCCACTAGTGCCGATAGCCCACCAGACCTCTTTCAGCCCACCCAAGACGCTGTTAACGCCCCTCAAGTGAGCTTAAAGCAGGCGCTAAAGGCCTTAGACGACGACCAGCCTGGGTCAATTCGACGACAGCTCATGGCCTTTCTATCCGGGCATTACCACCAGCCCCAACGATCGGCTCTTCAGATATTCCAAGCCAGCGACCCAAATGCTGACGTCTTTGTGCGAAATCTGTCTGCCGCATGCTTTGGTGAAACCGAGCTTTCCCAAGCGCACCGACAACAAGGCAGGCAGGCCCTGATGAGCCTTAAGGACAAAGCCAACAAGCAAACTCCGCGGTCGAACCCTTCGCTTCCGGCTCTGTATCCTGACTGATGAGCAGCCGAGCAGTTAGCTAGGCTAGACTCTTTATCACAATTTCGTACAGATCACGGGACAGATTTGGGCTCTCTGCCAGTTCGTTTAGGCGTGCCCGCATGAGTTGTTGCCGGGCGGTATCGTAGCGCCCCATCCGCGTCAGTGGGGTTGCCAAACGAGACGCGATCTGAGGGTTCAAGGCATCCAACTTTTCAATGGCCTCTTTTAGAAACTGATAGCCAGAACCGTCTAGGGCATGAAAGCGACGGTTATTTAACATGCCAAAAGCACTGTAGACCGAGCGGACTCGGTTGGGGTTTTTAACATCGAAATCTTGATGAGCCTCCAGCGCCTTTAACCCATCTATGGTAATCAGCGGACTTTGAGCCTGCAGGTTGAACCACAGATCGATCACCAGTGCGTAGTCTTTCCAGCGCTGATAGAAATCCTGTAACAGCGACTGACGATAATCCTCACTTACCCCTTCATGTCGGCATGCAATTCCCAGCACCGTGCGGCGATCCGTAAGATTGTCCGCCTTGCGATAACGCGCCTCCAAACGCTGCTCTAGCTCGCCACCCGATAGGGTTCTGCACAAATAAGAAAAGGCCATATTGCCCAGCGCTCGACTGGCCATGCCTTGAGCATCGGCTTGATAGGCTTGCTTGGCTTCGTGCTTGTCTACCAGCTGGGCCCAAATCTCGGCGTGGGCCAGACCCGCCTTACTAACCGCCGCGTCACGGGCATCCAGCAACGCATCAACCTGAAACCCTCGCAGCTGCTCAAACAGATAGTTCTCGTTAGGAACTGACAGCATAGTCGCCGCCAAAAGTTGATCCTCGGCTGTCTCGCGCCGAAGCGCGTCCTCTGCCAAGCTGCCCAGCACTGCGACGGGACTCACGCTGGCCTGGATATCGTTGTCGAAATGCTGCATCCACAGGGTCTGCATGGCATCCCAGCGCACGAAGCCATCGGTGTCGTGTCTCACCAAAAAAGCCAACTCCTCTGGATCACGCGAATGAGTTACTTTGACCGGCGCAGAAAACCCCCTCAAAAAACTGACCACGGGTTTGGTGGCCAAACCGGAGACCTCTAAATGGGTGACCGACTCTTTGGCCCCAACCAGTAAAGTGTGACCGCTGTCTCTCAGACTGACCTCAGCGTCGCTGTGTAGCGTTGAAGGATCCAACGACAACGGATCCCCTGCGACGCCCAACAAACCTAAGGCCAAGGGCATGTGGAACGGACGCTGATGCTTCTGATTCGGCAGATTTGCCGGCGCTTGAACAATCTCAAGATTCAACGTGCCGTCGGCGAAACTTTCCCTGATCTCCACCTGTGGTGTGCCGGGCTGCTCGTACCAGAGCTTGAACTGGTTTAGATCAATACCACCGGCCTCGGACATGGCCTGCGCAAAATCATCGGTGGTGGCCGCTGTGCAATCATGACGATCAAAGTACAAGTCGGTGCCGCGCCGGAAGGCTTCCTGCCCCAGCAGGGTGTGATACATCCGAACCACCTCAGCACCTTTTTCGTAGATGGTGGTGGTGTAGAAGTTCGAGATTTCCATGTAGCTGTTTGGGCGCACCGGATGGGCCAAGGGGCCCGCGTCTTCGGCGAATTGAATGGCCCGCAAAAATCCAACATCTTCAATACGCTTAACAGCACGAGAATTCATATCGCTGGAAAACTCAGCGTCTCGAAAGACGGTAAAGCCTTCTTTTAAGCTGAGCTGAAACCAATCCCGGCAGGTGACTCGATTACCGGACCAGTTATGGAAGTACTCGTGGGCTACTACGGCTTCTACACGCTGATAGGCGTCATCGGTGGCGGTATCCGGCGAAGCCAAAACGCAGGAGGTGTTGAAGACATTCAGGCCTTTGTTTTCCATGGCTCCCATATTGAAATCTTCGACCGCCACGATCATAAAGATGTCGAGATCGTATTCCCGACCGAACGCTTCCTCATCCCAACGCATGGATCGTTTGAGCACGTCCATGGCGTAATCACACTGACCGATGTTGTGAGACTCGGAGAAAATCTGCAGCTTCACTTCTCGCCCGCTCATGGTGGTGAAACTGTCTTCCAGCACCGCGAGCTTTCCAGCCACCAGAGCAAACAGATAGCTGGGCTTGGGGAATGGGTCCTGCCAGGTGGCCTCTTTGCGTCCGTCATCGAGCGCTTGTTCGCTGACCAAGTTGCCATTGGACAGTAAGTTCGGGTAATCCCGGGCATCGGCGACAATGGTCGTTTTGAAGGTAGCCAACACGTCCGGGCGATCTTGATAGTAGGTAATCTTCCGAAAGCCCTCAGCTTCGCACTGGGTACAGTACATGCTGCTGGATCGATACAGCCCCTCAAGGGCCGTATTTTTCTCTGGACAGATCTCGGTAACGATCTGTATCTCGTGATCCGACTCTAAGCCAAACAATTTGAGACCTCGGGAAGATAGCTCGTATTCGTTATCCTCCAACGCTCGTCCGTCCACGCTAACGGACAAAAGGGTGAGGTCCTCCCCCAGCAATTCCAAAACATCGGAGGCGTGATCCAATCTACGCACATGCAGGTTAGAGGATACAGTGGTCACACCATCTCGAATATCGAAGTGCAGCTCTGTTTGTTCTGTGGTGTAAGTCGGCGGACGGTAGTCTGCCAAATAAACTGCCTTTGCGACTGCGTTTGCGTTAGTCGACATTGCATCAGATGCGTTAGACATGGACTGTCCCTATGAGAAAACCCCAGTCTACTACACCAATTGGGATGCTAGCAGGGTTAGGTATAACGGCGTAATTCGACCATTCTTTTACCGGCAAGCTGATACTTTTGTCGCTTCACCAGTGGTCCTAGACCGCGTTTTTCGATCCTTTTGCAACTCGGACTATGACTCGGACTGTGGCTGGGATGCGAGCCCGAGATACACTTCTTTTACAATTTTGCCTTGATCCACCGTGAAAACACCGACCTCTCGCATGGAATTGCGCTTGCCGTCCATGGTGACGTCCATTGTAAAACCCACCACAAACACCTCGCTTCCACTGCCTGCAAATGGACCATCAACCTCAACGCTATGAACTGTGGCTACACTGTCCCACCACGCGTGTTTTTCGCGGACAGCATCGATGCCCTCCCACACTTGGGCATCTGCTTCCGGGTCGCTCATCACTTCAACACTTACGATGCCATCGGCATACAGCTCATCAAGTGCCTTGGCGTCCTGTCCAGTGCTCGTGAGTTCAACCAGTCTCAGGGCAACCGTTCTCGTATCCATAACACTTCCCTCCTCTTTGTAGTCGCAATACTAGCCATGTGGCGCCCAAGCCGCGGTGATGGCGATCACAGTGCGACCAAGTTGCGGCTCGCTCCTACTCGATGCTGCTAGTGGCGGGAAAGACCACAAAAGGCTAGGGTTCGCTTCTCTTCAACAGGATTATTTGGGCCTTTCGATGCTGCAAGCTGTGGATAAAGAAGTACTGGATCAGGTGAATGCGTGGTTATCCGACGATGCCGCCTGCTGGCTGGCCACCGTCGTGCAAACTTGGGGATCCTCACCTAGACCCGTGGGGTCCTTGTTGACCTGCAATGAGCATGGCATTGTTGTTGGTTCACTTTCCGGCGGCTGTGTTGAGGACGATCTGCTGGAAAAACTGACAGCGGGAGAACTGGCCAACGAAGGCCCAGAATTCTTTCAGTATGGGATCACTGCCGAAGAAACCGAAAAGCTCGGCCTACCCTGCGGCGGACATCTCTACATCGTCGTCGAACCCATTAAACCCACGAGCGAGAATCTGCAGCACTTCCAAGAGCTTTCCGAGGCCTTGGCCGAACGCCGCTGCACCAAGCGCATTGTTGACCTGGCTGCGGGGCACATGTCATTTGTTGCACCAAGCCCCCCGGCACCACTGCATTGGGACCCGGACCGCCAGCGGTTAGAACACACCTACGGCCCAGCGCACCAACTCTTTATTATCGGCTCGGGAATGGTCAGTGCTTATTTGGCGCAAATGGCGTTGAGCTTAGATTACGAGATTACAGTATGCGACCCGAGACAGGATTTACTGGAGCAATTTGCCGTGGATGGTGTGCGAAAAATCGCTGACATGCCTGACGATGCTGTGCGTGCGCACGCCAACGATCCGGCCACCGCCATTGTCGCTCTGACCCACGATCCGCGTATCGACGACATGGGGCTAATGGAGGCGCTTAGCAGCGACGCTTTTTACATTGGCGCCATGGGTTCCAGCCACACCTCTGCGGCTCGTCGCGAGCGGCTACTGGATCTTGATGTCAGCGCCGGCGATCTTGCCCGACTCCACGCTCCCATCGGACTGCCCATCGGCAGTAAAACTCCGCCGGAAATCGCCATTGCTATTTTGGCGGAAATCACCGCCGTGCGGAAAAGCAAGACCGAGCCGGCGGTAGAACACCTAGCCGCCCTTGCTTAGGCCGGTCGCGGGTAACCGTGCCCCAACGACATGTCAGCAAACAAAATGACAATTGGTGCCATCGTACTGGCGGCAGGCTTTGGCAGACGTTTCGGCAGCGACAAACGTCTAGTAGCCTTGAATGGAAAGTCCGTGGCAGAAACGACGCTAACCGCCTATGCCTCGGTATTTGCACACCTTCGGGTTGTTCTTCGACCTGAGGACGAGGCGTTAGCCGAGCGCTTAGCCACGTTTGCTGAAGTGATTTTCGCCGAGCAGGCTCATTTTGGTATGGGGCACTCTTTGGCATCTGGTATCGCCGGCGTGGGCTGGAATTGGGCCTTCATCGGCTTGGCCGATATGCCTTACGTACAAACAACCACATTGAGGCGACTGATTCAGACTGCCTCGACCAGCAAGCGGCTAATTGTGCGCCCACACTGCCTACCGGATAAGACCCAATCGGCACAGCAGCCACCCCATGGTCATCCAATCGGATTTCATCGCACCCTATTCCCAGAGCTTGAGGCATTGACCGGAGATCAAGGAGCCCGGGACGTTCTCAAGAACAGGCTAGCCGACATTCAAGAAATCCCGGTGGACGACCCTGGCGTCAGCCGTGATATCGACCAACCGAAAGACTTAGTGGTCTAGCCCACCCCTCAAATCACTGTTACATCGGCTTTATCTAGCCGACAGCTTGCACTTAATCAGTAGTGCAGCAAGAGCAACGTGTTCCTAACGCACCGGTTGACCGCCTAGCCGACTGGCCCAATCCAGCTTAGAGCGACAGGCTTCATAAAAGCTGTGATCCGACGGATACAGCAGCTTCAGTTGATCCGGGTGTTTTTGGATTTGAATCTCATCGCCGACCTCGAAACGGATCTGGACTTGAGAGTCGCAACTAATTTGCGGCGCTGTTCCGGGATTGTCCAGCAGGCGTAAACGCAACACCTTGTCCCCGGGCACCACTAGGGGGCGAGATGTCAGGGTATGGGGGAACATGGGCACGACGACAAGGGCATCCAAACCGGGGTGCATAATAGGACCGCCCGCTGACAGCGCGTAGGCGGTTGATCCGGTTGGGCTGGCAACAATCAGGCCATCCGAGCGCTGCTCATAGACATATTCATCGTCCAACCAAAGGGCGAATTCCATCATGCCCATGACCACCCCGGGGCTGATAACCACATCGTTCAAGGCACTTTGCTGGGCAATAACGCTGCCGTTGCGCAGTACCGATGCTTGCAGCAAAAAGTGATTTTCTACCCAGTATTGTCCGGCCAAGATCTCAGCGAATTTGGTCTCGATCTGATCTGGCGATATCGCGGCCAAAAAACCGAGCCCACCGCGATTAACCCCCACAACAGGCACCCCAGAAGCTGCCATTTCCCGGCCAAAGCCAAGCAAACTACCGTCTCCGCCCACAACCACCACAAGATCTACGGCCTTACCCATTTCATCGTCGCCGCAACTGCATCGAACACTGCCATCCGGCGCCTGAGCAGGCAGAGATGCTAGGGTTTGTTCGCCGAACAGCACACTTACTTGATGCGCCTGCATAAAGGCTTCTACCGCGTTTACACTGGCTAAAATCTCAGAGGTGTGTCGTCTCGCAACGATGGCAACCGTGTTAAAAGATGTGTTCACGTCAACTCCATGTTCTCGGTACTGGGCGGAAGAATTCATGACCGCCGTGTCCAGAAGCGGCACCCTACACAAGCGCACCGCCCCTAACAATGGCTGAGGCTTCCAAGGTGGGCGGTCTCAGTCTTGGCAGCGCAGGCAGACACCTGCTAGGCTCGCTCCACTTAACGGGTGACGCCTTATCAATCACATAGGCTGACTCGCCCGAGCATCGCAAATCCGGAACACATCACCGCGGGGTTCGATCATGACGACTAAAACTAACTCTTCCCTGCTGGAAAATCGGTTTCAAGAAGTCATGCAAGATCAGCGAGAAGACTCGCTGGCACATTTGCACAGGCTTGAGGACTTGTGGCCGGTAATGCGCGAGGAGGCTCAGCGCAAAGCGAAAGAAGAGCCCATTCTGGGCAGTTACTTCCACGCCACCATTTTAAATCACAAATCCTTTGGCGATGCTCTGAGCTTTCGGTTGGCGAGCAAACTCGACAACCCCATGCTACCCACCATGTTGATTCGAGACGTTATTGCAGAAGCAACTCAAGCGGATCAGGACATCTTAAGTGCCGCAGAGATTGACATCATTGCGAATTTCAATCGAGATCCGGCCTGTCGCGATCTGTCCAGCGCGTTTTTATTCTTCAAGGGCTATCATGCCCTGCAAGCACATCGAATCGCCCACTGGCTGTGGCAAGCCAATCGACACACCTTGGCTCAGTTTTTCCAGAACCAGATTAGCGTCACCCTTGGCGTAGACATTCACCCGGCGGCAAAAATTGGTAGCGGCATCATGTTCGACCATGCCACTGGAATTGTTATCGGTGAGACTGCAGTTATCGAGGACGATGTGTCCTTGCTCCATTCCGTTACCCTAGGGGGTACCGGCAAGAGCAGCGGTGATCGGCATCCGAAAATCCGCAAGGGTGTGCTCCTGTCTGCGGGCTGCAAGATCATTGGCAACATCGAAATCGGCCAAAACGCCAAAGTCGGTGCCGGTAGCGTTGTGCTCGAAGACGTACCATCCAATGTTACTGTCGCTGGCGTACCTGCACGCATCGTTGGCGAGGTAGCAGAAGCCGCCGTGCCCGCCCACGTGATGACTTAGGCAACGCGCGGTCAGCCGCTAGCGAACTTAGTTTTCGCTCGCAAGATAATCGCCTGCATGGTTTCAACACTTTGCGCGCCGGGCAACAGATAACCGCCACCCATGACGTACCCGGGAACTCCGGACACCCCAAGCTCTATAGCCCTCTGCAACTGTTCGTCCACCTCAGCGTCTAGAGCTGCGCCCACTTCCCCCAGCCCTGCAAAAACTTCTTCCTGAGCTTCTGCATTCAAATCGAGGGGGGCGGCGATGTCTTTCAGCACCGACCTGTCTCCGATATCCAGACCAGCGCAGAAGTAGGCCTGAAATAGGTTTTCAACCAACTCATGTTGCTGCTGCCAGCCTAGATGTTGGTAGGCCCACTCGACTAATCGATGGGCGGCGCGGGTATTCGGCGTGCGCTGAATCAGGTCATACCGCAGGGCTATGCCCTCGGCTTCTGCCTCGGCCAATATGGTCCCGGGCACCCGACCCTTATCGCCCCGAGGACCATAGCGGGCGCGCAACATCTCGCCTCGATCCACGCCCTCTGTCGGTAGATTGGGATAAAGCAAGTAAGGCCGCCATCGCAATCGGACATCAGCATCCATAGCATCCCCTGTTCCCGACAGTCTTAGTGCCGCATCCAAGCGCCGTTTGCCAATGAAGCACCATGGGCATATCGCATCCGAAAAAATCTCTATTTCCAACACCGGATAGCTCCTATGTATCGCGCCATCAACGCACCCGGGCACTGATGTTATGGCGTGTTAATCGGACAATTGCGGTGGAAACTTCTCACCGTGTTTGCCATTCTTTGGCACCTTAGTTCTGTTATCACCTACGAGCAAATCGCCATGTGGTTGACATCCAAAACGCTGCTGCTTTTCACAGGCGGGGTCTGCACGGTGCTGGGTTTCGTGGGACTGGCCATACCCCTGATGCCGGGGTTCGTTTTTTTTGCGATTGCTGTTATTTGCTTTTCCTCTGCATCACCCACACTGCACCGTAAGCTTACTGCAGTGCCAAAGATCGAGCAGTTCCTACAGAGCGTACAAGACAGCCGTCATATGCCTCTTGGGCAGCGCGTTACCAAGGGCGCGAAACAGGCCGCACGGCTGCTAAAGAGCGGACGTCATGAGTGAGACCACTGCCCCAGAGATCGCCGTGATGGGGGCCTTGGCCTACGACCAAATCGCTAAAACAGACAAAGTTTTTGGCCCGGAAGGCCCTGGTCTTAACTGCAAAGTTACCGCTCAACAAGAATTTTTCGGGGGTTGCGCCGGCAACATCGCTTACGGACTTGGCTTGCAGCAAGTACCTGCCATCGTCATTTCCAGCGCCGGGGGCGAGGACTTCAGGCGCTATGCCCAGCATTTGAATTTAGACCTCAGCGGCATTCTGGTGGTGTCCGGGGCCCAATGCGCTCGAGCCAACATCATCACTGACCCGAATGGTCAGCAATTTACGGCCTTTGCGCCGGGACCCAGCATCGCGGCGGAAACCTGGCAAGTACATCTGAGCAACCAGCCATTAGAATCGGCACCCATATTCGTCTGTGCACCCTTCCCCGCCGAATTGATGAGGCTGGCCCTCGCCGAGTCGCGCCGGCGTAATCCTGACACTTTGAATATTTGGCTCCCCGGCCAGTACGCGGACAATTTAGACGCCAACGTACTGGAGCAAAGTGCCGAGCTCAGCGACGTCATCATTGGCAACAGCCACGAAATGTCCCATATTCGCGGCATGGCCCCCAAGTCCTTAGCCGGCAAGGTGGCCATTGAAACCAACGGTTCCCGCCCTGTTCGTGCCCTACTACCCGATGGCAGCCAGCGCACATTACCCGTGCCCGCTGTGACGAATCACCTAGATCCCACTGGCTGTGGCGACGCCTTTGTGGCGGGTATCCTGCCGGAAATTCTAAAGTCTCTTAAGACTGCCGGCCGGCCCCGTTGGCATACCGAAATCAATAATGTAATCCGAGCAGGCATTCGACATGCTGCCAAGTGCCTAGTCCGGCAAGGCTCCCAAACCTACGAATTGAGCATGGAATCATGAGTGACAACGATTGGCTTGCGAGCGTGCCACGGCTAGAGCTTGGACACGGCCCGACGCCGCTGGAACCCCTGCACCGCTTAAGCCGTGAGTTGGGCGGCCCCATGATTTGGTTGAAACGCGATGACTGTACTGGACTTGCGACCGGCGGTAACAAAACACGAAAACTCGAATACCTGATGGCAGATGCTTTGGAGCAAGGAGCCGACTGCATCGTTACCTACGGGGCAGTGCAGTCAAACCACGCCCGACAAACCGCTGCTGCCTGCGCCAAACTCGGCTTACCCTGCCACCTGTTGCTTAGCCAGCGCGTGGATTGGCCTCATGAAAGCTATCAAACCCAGGGCAACGTGCTGCTGGATAAATTGCTAGGCGCCATCCTGCACACCAGCTCACTGGAGGACGCCGCTACTGCGCGCAAAAAGCTCCTTGAAAAGCTGCATGGGGAAGGACGCCGGGTTTATGAGATCCCCGCCGGAGGTTCTAGCCCTGTTGGCGCCCTAGGCTACACCCGATGCTTAGAAGAATTGATGGCTCAATGTGCCGATCAAGGGGTGGGCGGCAATCTCATCGTTCACGCTTCCGCCAGCGCCGGAACCCAAACGGGTCTGGTTTTTGGCAAGAGTGTGTTGGATTTAGATGCCAAGATCTTGGGCATCAACGTGTTCCATCCGGATCCTCAAACACTCAAGGACAGAGTGACCCAACTCGCCACCAAGATGGCTGAAAGCTGGCCACAGGCAGAGCTGAAGCAGGCCTTTGATGTTCAAGTGAACCACGCGTATTTCGGTGAAGGTTACGGTCAACCGACCCAAGGCTGCATAAGGGCCATCAACATGGCTGCCCAACTCGAGGGCCTGTTGTTTGATCCCGTGTATTCGGGTAAGGCCCTAGCCGCTCTGATTGACCAGATCAATCTGGGCAACCTCAATCACTTGGACGATGTGATTTTGATTCATACCGGTGGCGGCGCCAGTTTAGGCGCCTACATCGATGCCTTTTAGGCGTCACCCAATAGACCTTAGCCGACGAACATTCCACCGTTAGGGAACAGGGTTTGGCCGTTAAAGTAACTGGATTCGGCGCTGGCAAGAAACAACGCCGTGCTGGCTATCTCGTTGGCCTGCCCCATCCGCTGCATGGGCGTCATAGACATAACCGTTTCCATCCATTCCGGTGATTGACGGATATTGGCTGTCATCGGTGTTTCGATAAAACCCGGGCAGATGGCATTCACGCGGATATTGGCGGTGCTGTACTCTGTTGCAACGGTCTGAGTCAACATGATGACCGCAGCTTTGGACACGCAATAGTCTGAAGCGCCGGGCAATGGGCGCCGACCAGCGATGGAGGCGATATTTACAATGGTGCCATGAGTTTCCTTGGCCAACATATGACCAATGGCCACTTTGTTGGTGAGCATGACGCCAGTTACATTTACGGCCATGACCTTTTCCCAGTCGGCCAATTCACGATTGTGAAATAGACGCTCTTCTGGGTCCGCCTCTACTTCGCTTACTTCACCGCTGATGTAACCGGAAGAGGAAACGCCTGCCGCTGCCAGCACCGTGTCCACTCGGCCGTAGCGTTCCACCACGTCAGCAAAAAGCGCTTCTTGGCTGGCCTGAGAGGTTACATCTACTTGAACAAATTCAATGCTCGCTCCACTGGCCGACATTTCGGCGGCGGCATTGGCTCCACGTTCGGCATTGATGTCCGCCACCACGACCTGCGCCCCTTCTGCTGCGTAACGAAGTGCGCTGGCACGGCCTAGACCGCTGATACCACCGGTAATTACCGCAACTTTATCCGTTAATGCTCCCATAGCTTTCCCCTCTCGTTTTACTGCTGGTTTGCTGCTGTTTGGTTGTTACTTGTCGCACATGATCCCTGCTTTTGCCTAAGCTTGGAGCTACCGCTAAACGCCGGCTCCTCCCTCTAGGGCTGTTGCCAAGCCGGGATAGCGAGGCTGATCGATGTTGATCTGATTCACAATAGCCCCTCTCAAGTGTTCGGCCAAGCCGGGAGAATCCAAAGCCACACGACCATCCCGTAGCCCTTTCACCAATTGCCAGCGAAGTTCTTGTAACTGGGTTTCCTCACTCCTGCATAGCTTGCGCAACCGACCCACTTCGGCTTCGGCAGCGGCCCGGCCAAACACCATCTCGCGCTGAACAATTTCTAAGGAGTTGCTGGCCACACGCGCCAAAAACTGAGTTCTGCCTTGAGTATCTGCCATGACTTGCTCCCGCAAAAAAGTCACAACGCTGGTGAGCAATTCATCCGCGCGCGGCATATCGACTAAGCCCGCCCCCTCGTCGCCAGCAACTAACGACACAGGCCCGGGAATGAGCAGGTTCACGCAATCCACTTGGCACTCAGACGAACGGCGACCGATGCCCGGGCGCTCGACGCTTTGATCCGGGCCATTGCGGTAGTGCTCGGCCATGCCAAGACAACCCACGGCCCACCAAAACGAGCCGAAAACCTGCCAGAACTTCACAGCCTGCCGATCAATCGTTTGGCCTGTTACCGATTCATAACCGGCGAAGAAGTCCTCGGCTTGACCAAAGCCACCCACAGGTAAGTGGGCTCGACCGAAACGCCAGGAATGGCACAGCATCCAGCCCAAATCCCGCATCGGATCCCCAATGTGTGCAACTTCCCAATCCAGAACAGCAACCATGCCCGATGGATCTACCATCACGTTGCCATTGCGATAATCGTTGTGCACGAGGCTGGGAGTGTAGTTTTGGGGCAAATGATCCAGCAGCCAGCGAGCGGTAAAATCGATCATCGGCTGGGGTGTCTCAAAGGCCTGATAACGCTCCCAAGTCTGGCGTACATAGTCCTCGGGACTCAGGTGTTGAAGATGCTGGTCCAAACCGCTGGCTTGCAGGTCGATACTGTGAATGCGCGCCAAGGTCTCCCCGAACATGTGGGCCAATTGGGGGCGAACCTGATCCAACTCCGGGTCTTTGACAATGCGTGCGCCCAGGGCCTCCCCCTCTAGCCATTCCATAATGAAACCGGCGCCAAGCCCCTCTTCAGGCCGCAAGACGTGGAACACCTGAGGCTCCGGAACGCCATGCTCTCGAGCAACTTGCATCAACTTGGCTTCCACGGCTAGGCCGGGATGCTGGGCGGTAATTTCCCCCTCTTCACCACCGGCAGCCCGGCGCATGGCGAGCAATCGCTGATCGCCAGAACCGCTAATGACGATTCGGTAAGTTTCTTGACTGGCACCACCGGATAGACGCTCTAGCTGAACCAGTGCTTGGCAATCCTCAATTACCTTGGGCAGTAGTTGCCCCAATGCCTCGGTCAGCTCGCTATGAGACAGGCTCAAGATTAGTCCTCCCTCACACCCTTGGGCGCTCTTTGCCCCATAAAGCCAAAGAGGTACCCGGCCACTCGGCGCATTTGGATTTCTTCCGCGCCTTCCGTAATACGGTATCGGCGGTGATGACGATAAATGTGCTCAAAGGGCTTATGCCGGCTGTATCCCAATCCACCATGCACCTGCATGGCGCGGTCTGCGGCTTCGCAGCAAAGTCGATTGGCCCAGTAATTACACATGGACACTTTGTCCGATACTGAGAAGGCCCCGTAGGTATCCATTTGCCACGCGGTTTTGTGAATCAGCGCGCGCAACATCTCGCATTGGGTCTGCAACTCAACTAAGGGGAATTGAATGCCTTGGTTGGTGGAAAGCGGTTTGCCGAATGGCGCGCGATGCTTGGCGTATTCGATGGACTCATTCAAACAAAACTGCGCGGCGCCCAAGGATGATGCTGCTTGGCGAATTCGGTTTTCGTTAAAAAAGTGCTGTACGACCCCTAGCCCGCGGCCTTCACCACCAAAAATCGACTCGTGAGGCACCCGCACGTCTTTCATGGTTACCGTGCCGTGGTCTGTGGGCATATTGAATGTCCACAACATTTCTTCCACCTTGAACCCCTCGCTGTTTGTTGGGGTCAAGAAAGCCGTAATGCCGTCGCCATCGCCAGCCTTGCCACTGGTGCGGGCAAAAATAAGATCGTGCTTCGCTTTGTGAATGCCCGTGTTCCAAGTTTTAGAGCCGTTGATGATCCACTCATCGCCGTCCCGAACCGCCGTAGTTTCCATATGCGTTGCATCAGAACCGTGGTCCGGCTCAGTGATACCAAAGGCAAAACCTGCACGACCCTCGGCCAAATCGTCGATCCAAGCCGCCTTCTGCTCGTCGGTACCGTACTCGATCATCAGCAACAAGCCCACATTGTTGCCCACGATGGAGTGCTCGTTCTGCAAATCGTTATGCAAGCCAAGGCCCATAGCGGCGAAATGCTCACGAATGATGGCCATACCCAAGTTGGTGCCTTCTTGGCCGCCATATTCCTTAGGTAGGGGGTAACGGTAATGGCCAGCATCGTCTGCTAATCGCTTCGCCTTAGACAGCAGCGCCTCCCACTCCTCGTTAGGCAAGCCCCCGCGCTCCCAATCTGTGCGAGCATCCTCTCGGCGATGATCAAAGAAGCGGATGTTGTCATCGGCATTCTCTAGCGGTTTGATGGTGTTCTCGATAAACGCATCGAGTTCATCCAAATAGTTTTGCAGATCTTGGGGAATATCGAAGTTCATGACGGCCTCCTTGATTGAATTTGAACCGCTTGTCCTCGCTATCGTAACGGGGCGCGGAAAGCATTGGGGGGCACGGACCAAGCATGGTTGGTTCTTCGAACAGTCACTGCACCCCTCCAAACGCAGGTCCCAAACGTTACGTTCTCGTATGCTCTGGCGCAACTGGGAAAACCTAACCAACGGCCAGCGCTGGTTTGGTCCCCGGCGCTTGAGCGTCAACCGATCACCCTCATCAATCACTCAGAAGATACGCTCACCGCTCATCCCTGCTAGGCTTAGGGACCGTGACCTTGGCAAGGATAGAGGCCCAAGCTTGAGATACCTTTGGATCGGTTTTGGTTGGTTGTTCGTCGGTTTGGGTGTGATTGGCATCGCGCTACCCCTACTGCCGACCACACCCTTTTTGCTGCTGGCTGCCCTGTGCTTTAGTCGTGGATCCGAAAAAATCCACAGCTGGCTTTTAAATCACCCAACATTGGGGCCACCAATTCACGACTGGCAAACTAACCGCGCGATTTCACGCCGCAGTAAGGTAGTGGCGAGCCTCTCCATGATGGCTTTACTCATCATTACCCCCTTGGTCGGGGCGCCACTGTGGGCAGCGGCGCTACAAGGGGCGGTTTTGTGCGTTGTTGCGACGTTCCTCTGGACTCGACGAGAGCCCTAGTCGAGGCCCTAACCCCGCCTTAGTCTAACCACGGGAATCTCTCGGTCAGTTTTGGCCTGATACTCATTATAGGGAGGCCATATTTCGGCCATTACCTGCCAGATGCGAGCACGGTCATCGCCTTCTACAAGTTCTGCCGTAGCAGAAAACTTATCCGCAGCCACCTGAACTTGCACTGCGTTGGAAGCCTCAATGTTTGTGTACCAGGCTGGGTGGTCAGGGTATCCGCCCTTGGAAGCAACAATGATGTGATCATCACCATCCTTGCCGTAGATCAGCGGCAGCATTCTGGGCGCACCGCTACTTCGACCCGTGGTCGTGAGGAGTAAGGTGGGTACGCCTCGCCAGATATGTCCGTCTTCGCCGTTGGTTTCTAGATACCGGTTCATGTGATCAACCGCCCAATCTGGCAGCGTTGTTCCTTCACTCATCTATCTCTCCTATTGATGATTTTGTTGAGTTTCTCTGTTTTCAAAGTCCGTCTGAAACAGGCTGCGCGAGCGCAGCAGCGCAATCATGGGAACCGAAAAAATTAATCCTGCGATGATGCCTGCAGAGATACCGCCGCCCCGTACATTAACCAGGTTCCAAACCACCATGGCGATCACGATTTGAATGGCATATACCCCGGCCCAGGGCCACATCCACGCTTTCATATGTCGAAAGCCATAGGCGCCGAAACCGTAGATCAACCAATGCAGTGGCTCGGTGGCTTTTGCCCACCAACCGGTTAGGGAATAGCCAAACCAAATCTCGTGATCCTCCGCTACCGGCTTCACAAACATGTCAAAGGGCATGTAAATGAATGTCATGTAGAGGCAAAAATAAAAGATAAGACTCATCCACAAAGGACGACGCCGATAATCCTCCACAATGGCACTTTTCAAACCGACCATACTCGGCATTTGATCTCTCCCGCCCCGTTGTACTTCGCACCTAGCCTACTTGATTTGGCAGCGGCTCTCCCGCAGCAAAAGCACGAATGTTCGCCAGAGCACATTCGCCCATGGCAACCCGAGTTTGGGTGGTACCGCTTCCCATATGCGGCAGTAACACCACGTTTGCCAGCTCGACCAAGCCCTTGGCCAATTTAGGCTCGGCCTCGTAAACGTCCAAGCCTGCGCCGGCAATCACCCCGCTGCTTAACGCGCGAACCAGGTCAGATTCGTGCACCACATCACCCCGAGCCGTATTGATTAGATGGGCCTCGGGCTTCATCAAGGCCAGGGTTTCACTGTTGATCAAATGACGCGTTTGCTCAGTTGCAGGACAGTGCAGGCTCACAAAATCCGACTGCTCCAGTAGCTCTTCTAAACCGCAATACCGGGCAGGCAGGCCATCGAGAACATGAGCGCTTTGTGGCCTCCGCCCAGAATACAGGACTTCCATTCCCAAGCCGAAATGGGCCTGACGGGCAAAGGCCAAACCAATACGGCCAAGACCGATAATGCCGAGGGACTTCCCGGAGACCTGAGTCGACAGCATATGAGTTGGATGCCAGCCAGCCCATTTTCCGGCACGGACTAAGCGCTCGCCTTCAGCGGTTCTGCGCGCTGTACTCAATAGTAAGGTCAGGGCAATTTCAGCAGTTGCGTCGGTTAGCACGCCCGGGGTGTTCGTGACTGCTATACCTCGGCGACTGGCCGTCGCCGTATCAATATGGTTAAAACCCACACCGAAATTGGCCAGTAGTTTAGTTTTCACCTGTGCGGCGCCAAGCAAGTCTGCGGTAATCGCGTCGGTGACCGTAGGGCAAACCACGTCTGCCCAGGCCAGCGCAGCACCCAGTTCCTCTTGGGTCATTCCGCGGTTTTCTTGGTTGATTCGCAAATCAAAGTGCTCGCCCAAGACCTGCTCCACGGACTCGGGCCAGCGTCGTGTTAGAGCCACTCGCAGTTTCACTTTATTCACAAACTCTCCCTAGGCAGTTTTTCGGCAGTCAAGATTCTTTTGCGGGCAATCTGAGCATAAACTGTTTCTGTTTCGAAATGAGGGGCATACGAGAGGACTATGAGCAAATCTTATCAACACTTCATCAATGGACAGGTTGTCCAAGGTACATCCGGACGTAGCAGCGAGATTTTCAATCCAAGCACTGGTGAGGTATCAGGATCGGTAACCCTTGCGACTACCGGAGAGCTGGACGACGCCGTTTCTGCAGCGAGGGCCGCGCTACCCGAGTGGTCGGCTATGAACCCCCAGCGCCGGGCAAGAGTGCTGTTCAACTTCAAAGCCCTAGTGGAGGCGAACGCCACCGAGCTGGCACAGATTCTCTCTGAGGAACACGGCAAAGTGCTGGCGGATTCCTTGGGGGACATTCAGCGAGGCCTCGACGTGATCGAGTTTGCCTGTGGTGTGCCGCACCTGCTCAAGGGCGAATACACCCCAGGGGCAGGACCCGGCATCGACGTTTACAGTATGCGTCAGCCCGTTGGCGTTGCCGCAGGCATCACACCATTCAACTTTCCCGCCATGATCCCTATGTGGATGTTTGGCGTAGCCATCGCAACAGGCTGCACCTTCATTTTGAAACCGTCGGAAAAGGATCCGGGGGTACCCATGCGTTTGGCAGAACTGATGATGGAAGCCGGCGCACCTGCCGGCGTTCTCAACGTGGTAAACGGCGACAAAGAGGCCGTCGACGCGATCATCAACCATCCAGATATTCGCGCTGTGAGCTTCGTTGGCTCATCGGATATCGCCCATTACGTCTACCAAGGTTGTGCTGCTCAGGGTAAGCGAGTCCAAGCCATGGGCGGGGCCAAAAATCACGGCATTATTTTGCCTGATGCGGACATGCAGCAAGCGGTACAAGACATTACCGGTGCCGCATATGGCTCGGCGGGCGAGCGATGCATGGCGCTCTCAACTGTGGTGGCTGTCGGCAACGAAACCGGTGACCGTTTCGTTGAGGCCATGACCAGCGAGCTGGGCAAGCTAAATGTGGGAATTTCAACGGATCCCGCAGCAGACTATGGCCCCGTGGTCACGGCAGCCCATAAGCAGCGGGTAGAGGACTACATTCAAATGGGTGTGG
>JAQWIX010000010.1 GCA_029248675.1 Pseudomonadales bacterium
CATAGTGTTTGTGAGTCCCATCGAGTGCTAAAACGTGTTGTAACCCTAAGTTTTCTGCAACAAGAGTGGCCCAAGGGCTTGCTGTGGGCTTTGAGTTGTTCCCAGAAAATCCGCTTCATACTATGCTCCGCCCACCAGACATACCATCTCTGAACACAACAGCCCGAATCTACTGCGGGCAATGGATAGAACATGATTTTGCAGCCCTCTTACAGCGCTTCCTTTTTCGAATCTGCCGCAAGATACCTTTACATACTCTGTTTTGCGTTAGCGCTTAGCGCCTGTGCTCAGGATTCGGATACCGGCAGCCAAAACACCGCCCCTGAAACCAACAACGCGACGCCACTTTCTCTGACCCAATGGCTGGATGAGCAATACGAACAAGAATTGCAGTTTTCGCCCATCGAGCTGACCTTTCTGGGGCGCAAAGAACGTAACGATGAGCTTGATGCATTCACTTACGAGGCGTTTGCACAACAACTAGCCTGGAAAGAAGCATCCGTGGCAGAGATGAAGCAGCGCTTTGATGCGGAAGCTTTGACCCCAGATGAGCTACTGTCCTATGACCTGTGGATCTATCAGCTCGAAAAAATGCAGGCCAGTGAGCCGTTTTTCTACGACGGTTTGATCTTCGATCAAATGAACGGCATACAAAGCTTTGTTCCGACCTTTTTGATCAACTTTCACCGCGTGGATACCCAGCAAGACATGGAAGCGTACATTCAGCGGGTTGAAGCGGTAGCACCGCGGATGCAAGAGGCTATCGAAATTGCGTCAAAGGGCCTTGCCAAAGGGGTGATTTCCCACACGTTTGCCCTAGACGGCGTAATAAAACAAACCAACAAGGTAATCTCTGGGCAACCCTTTGACCCAAGCAGCGACGTAGACAGCGACCTGTGGGCTGACATCAAAAGCGAAATAAGCGCCCTTCAAGATGCCGGCACCATCGACGGGCAAACCGCAGAGGAACTTACCGCTGATGCTAAAGCTGCCTTACTTGGGAGCTTCTTACCCGCCTACCAAAACATCGTTCAGTGGGCGGAAAATGCGGGCGATCGAGCGCCGGAAAAAGTCTCTGGTGTGGGTGCTCAGCCCAATGGCGCGGCCTATTACGACTATCGCCTGAAGGATCAAACCACCACAGACCTCACTGCGAATGAGATCCATCAGATTGGTTTAGACGAGGTCGCCCGTCTGCGTTTGGAAATGGAGCAAATCAAGGATCAAGTGCAATTTGACGGCGACTTGCAGACCTTCTTTGCCCACATCCGTGACAGCGACCGGAACTACTACCCGGATACCGACGAAGGCCGTCAAGCCTATATCGACGATGCGACCGCTGCCATCGAGCGCATTAAGTCGGCGCTACCAGACTACTTTGGTTTGCTGCCCCAAGCGGATCTGATCGTCAAGCGGGTTGAGCCTTTCCGTGAACGAGACGGTGCAGCCCAGCACTACTATCCCGGCACACCAGACGGTTCACGCCCGGGTATTTACTACGCACACTTGTCCGATATGACCGCCATGCCGAAAAACCAGCTGGAGGTTATTGCTTATCACGAGGGGTTGCCCGGGCACCATATGCAGATTTCCATTGCCCAAGAACTCAAAGAAGTCCCCCAATTTAGAACCCAAGCACGCTTTACTGCTTATTCCGAGGGCTGGGGTCTGTACTCTGAATATATGGCCAAGGAAATTCCCGGCACCTACGCTGACCCTTACCAAGATTTTGGTCGGCTTACCGGTGAGATTTGGCGCGCCATTCGACTGGTCGTCGACACCGGTTTGCACGCCAAGGGATGGAGTGAGCAACAGGCCATCGATTACTTCGCCGCCAATTCACCGGAACCACTGGAAAGCATTCGCTCGGAAGTGCAGCGCTATATCGTAATGCCCGGCCAAGCGACCACCTACAAAATCGGCATGCTGAAGATTTTAGAGCTCCGAGCCAAGGCAAAAGCCGCCCTCGGGGACGACTTCGACATTCGACAGTTTCACGACGTTATTTTAGGTGGCGGTGCATTGCCATTACCCCTACTGGAACGTAAAGTCGCGCGATGGCTCAGCAACCAAGACAGCTAAATTCCCTGACTGACCGGAGCGGCCTCAAGGCAGTTCCGTCTCGCCGGCTTGTGGATGAAAGATCGCGGTCAAAGCAGCCTCAGTGGACGCTCATCCAGCGATTCCTGCTAACTGTTCTTGGGTGTGCGGCAATAAGCCTAAGTTCCGGTGCGGACCACGTCCACGCCACCGCCGCCATTGATCACGATTGTGTTATCTGCGAAACCAGCGGCGCTCTGGGTGCACCGGTCGCCCAGCTTGTAACGCCGCTAAACCCACGGACGTATCAGTTGCTACCGGGTCTACCTGTTTCAACTGCAGCCGCCGCTCTTTACCCCAGCGCCTCTCCCCGAGCGCCACCCCAACCACTCTCGACCGTTTAAATACCCAAACTTTGCCCATCCGGCTGCAGGCCGTTGGCAATATTATTTATCGTTCAGGAGTTGTTATGACTATTCGACGTCTACCCGAATACCGTCTGTGCCAAAGCAAAGCTAAGGCATCTGGAGTTCTATTTCTTTCGCTACTTACCGTTTGCTCGGCACCAAATCTTTTCGCCGAAGAAACACCCGCCACCTCCGAATTTGAAGAGGTTGTCGTGCGGGCCCACCCCCTTTCTGCAGAGGGCTTGGCCCAAAGTACCATCTCACTCAGCGGCGACGCCCTTGCGCGCAGCCTCGCGCCTAACCTAGGCGAGGTTCTGGGCAAACAGCCTGGCATACATTCTTCCAGCTTTGGTGCGGCAGTAGGCCGACCCGTCATTCATGGTCTGGGTGGGGCTCGGGTTCGGGTAATGGAAGACCGGCTAAGCTCCATGGATGTGTCGGTAACCAGCGGTGACCACGCCACGACGGTGGAGCCTTTTATCGCCGATAGCATAGAAGTCCTCAAGGGTCCCGCGACCCTGCTCTACGGCAATGGCGCCGTAGGCGGCGTTGTAGATGTGCACACGGGCCGAGTCCCTCATGGCCAACAGGACCAAGGCATCAGCGGCCGCGTGACGGCCCAAGGCAGCGACAACGAAAACCAGCACGCGGTTGCCGGTCGCCTAGACGGTCGCAGCGAATCCATCGCTTGGCATATTGACGCCTTTGATCGCCGCTCAAGCAATTATGAAATCCCGGGTGAAACTGAATCAGCGGCCCTAATTGCTCAAGAAGAAGCCGAGGCTGCGCAAAGCGGAGAAGCTCACGAGGAAGAGGAAAGTCCAGGCTTTTTGCCGGGCAGCCACTTCTCCACGGACGGTGGGGCATTTGGCGTGAGCTATGTCGGTGACAACTGGTTCTCGGGCATCGCCATCAGTCAACTCAATGCGGTCTATGGTTTACCCGGCGGACACGGGCATCATGACGAAGAACACGACGGTGACCATGACGGAGACCACGACGATGACCATGACGGCGATCACGATGGCGACCATGACGGCGATCACGACGGTGAACACGCTGACGAGGATTTCGCCACGCCAATTCTTGACATGGAACAACAGCGTGTCGACCTTGAAATCGGCCGGGCAGGCCCCCTTTCAAACAACAAGAGCACGTTGATTGGCAGAGCCGCTAGCACCGTAGAAAGCATCAACTTCCGACTTGGCGTAAACGACTACGAACACGCAGAGATTGAACCCGACGGCGAGGTCGCAACGTTTTTTGAGAACGAGGCCCTGGAAGCACGTCTTGAAATAACCCACGCCCTAGCAAACAGCAAGCATGTCTGGGGCGTTCAGCTGGAGGATCGTGAGTTTTCGGTCACCGGCGAAGAAGCCTTCGTCCCCGCGGTGGACAGCCAAAACCTTGGCCTGTTTTGGTTAAGCGAGCGGGAGCTCGACAACCTATCTCTGGAGATGGGGTTACGACTCGAGCAAGTGGAACACAAGGACCAAAGCTCTGGCACCAAGGAAGACTTTACCGCCACAGCCGCTTCCTTGGGTGTGATCTATCCGATCAATTCGGACCTAACCCTGACCGCAAACTTTGGCTACGCCCAGCGCGCGCCGGTGGGTGAGGAACTCTTTAGCAACGGCGCCCACCTTGCTACTGGCCGCTATGAAATTGGTACGGCAACGCTGGACGAAGAAAGCGTTTATCGTACTGACGTCATTCTTGGCTGGGCCAAGAACGCCGTGGAAGTCAATCTAAATGCCTATTACGCGTCTTTCGATGACTTCATTTATCAAAACCCCACTGGCGCAGAAATGGATGAGCTCCCAGTATTCCTGTGGAGTCAGGCGGATGCCAAGTTCCGAGGCTTAGATGGGGAAGTACGCTGGAATAATATCGAGTTAGCTGGGGGCAATCTCGCGGTACGCGGCTTCTTTGATGTCATCAGAGCCTCCTTGGATACCGCTGGCGAGAGCGAGTTGCCGCTGATTCCCGCAGACCGAATCGGCCTGTCTCTGACCCAACAATGGGGTGACGTTGCACTAATCCTCGAAGCCATGCGGGTAGCCGATCAGGATGATGTGCCAAGCTACGAACTGCCCACCGAGGGCTTCAATGACTACGACGCGCACTTGGAGTGGCAGCCAACTCTGGCCAACGGCCAGCAGGTGACGGTTTTCTTGCGGGGTGAAAACCTTAGCGATGACGAGCAGCGCCTGCACACGAGCTTTATCAAAGATGCAGCTCCCCAACGAGGCCGCACATGGACACTGGGCGCTAGATACCAGTTCTAGCATTGACCGATATATCAGGCTCGAGCTTGTGCTCGGGCCTGATCCCCCCTTCACCCCCAAGCAGCCGAAAACCGGCCAGGCTCAAGCATTTCATCGCTTTTTGACAAAGCAACATGCAGCGCGGCACGTTGGCTGCGGTATCAATTAAAAACCCAAGCCGCGAACGCGCGTTTTCCCTTGCCAAGAATTTTGCGACACTACTGAACGAAGATTGAAAATCGCATTTGCGTCAGGTGCAGCCGTAACCCAGCGCTTGTCTGGAAACCGCTAAGGAACTCGTCAACCATGAAACTTCGTCGGCTAACACTTCTCGCCATTCTTGCAGGGCTCTCGCCCTTTTCTCAGCTATCGGCTGCCCAACCAGAGCCATGGCAGTACTGGCTTCAACATGATCCCAGTTCGTCGGTACAGGTAAGCCACAGCATTTGGCAAAGGTTGTTGTCTCGCTACGTAACGACCAACGAAGATGGCATCAATCGTGTTAGCTATGCGGACTTCGACGATACCGGCAAAGCCGAGTTAAGCCATTACTTGCGCATGCTCAGCCAAATAAGGCCCACGAATCTAAACCGCGAAGAGCAATTGGCCTACTGGATCAATTTATATAACGCCCAAACCATTCAGGTAGTTTTGGACCATCCGAAGAAAAAAAGCATACGGTCTATGGGCCCGCTGTTTGCCTTTGGCCCATGGGACGAGCCGTATCTCACCATCGAAAATAAGCCGGTTACCCTGAACGATATCGAGCATCGGATCCTGCGCCCAATTTGGCGCGACCACCGCCTGCACTTTGTGCTCAATTGCGCCAGCATTGGCTGCCCCAATCTCAGCCTTGTGGCCTACGCCCCAGACACCATAGAGGACCAGCTGACTCAAGCCGAGACAGCATTTCTGTTACATCCGCGAGCGGTCACGATCAATGACAAGGACTCACTGGTTCTTTCGAGCCTGTTCGATTGGTACCAGACCGACTTTGCTGAAAACGAAGCCCAACTGCTGAGCTATCTGGCCGGCCACCGCGCTAATCTAGCCGAGCTACTTGCCGGGATCGGGCAATCCGACAGTATAGATATTGACTATGTTTACGATTGGGATCTGAATAAGGCCAAGAACTAACAATCACAAAAAGAACTCTGGGGAGAGACTATGGACGCGTCCAACTACGAAACAATTCTGACCTCATTAGACGATGGGGTGTTAACCATTACGATGAACCGGCCAGAGCGACTGAACGCTTGGACCTACCAAATGGGCGCGGAACTTCAGGCCGCTCTTGAGGCGGGCAACAACAGCGCGGATGTCGATGTCTTTATCCTAACCGGTGCTGGCCGGGGCTTTTGCGCCGGCGCCGACATAAAGGAAACGTTCAAAGACCAAGCGGACTCAGGAACCAGTAACGACAATGCGCCCCGGGACTGGGTCGGAACGGTACGACGCTCCAAACCCATCATTGCTGCGGTGAACGGTGCCGCGGTGGGGGTTGGGCTGACGCAGATACTGCCTTGTGATTTCATTATGGCCAGCCCAGAAGCTAAATTCAGCGCGCGCTTTGTCAAAATGGGCGTGGTGCCGGAACTGGCTAGTTCCTACTACCTGGTAGCTCGGGCCGGCTTCGGTTTAGCCAACCGCATGATGCTCACTGGTGAAACCATTGATGCCGTCGAAGCAGAGCGCATTGGCTTAGTCGATGAGTTGGTGAAGGACGCTGACGCCCTGCTCAGTCGAGCCACAGAGTTGGCGAAACAAATCGGTGAAAATCCGTCCAGTACCCTCGCCGTGGTTAAAGAATTAGTAACCGCAAATATGGCAGAACCGGATATCAAGGAAGTCCAGCGGCGGGAGATGGTGGCATTGAATGAGGCTTACAAGAGCCCAGCCCATCACGAGGCCATTGCGGCATTTATTGAAAAAAGGCCGCCAAACTTTAAGAACCTCGCCTAAACAAAGGCCTAAACTTAAATTGTTGCAGCGCGGGCTGGGCCGCGCTGCAGTAAATACAGACCGCTAACAGCCAGCAGATTTACGCCCCCTAGAATCTGCAAAGTCACGACCCACACTTCTTGGGCAATCACCGCCTCATTCATCACCAAGGGCATCCACAGACCAGCGCAGGCGAGAAGGCCCCCTCGTATGCCGTCAACAGCGAAACGCAGTGGACGGTGTTCCAGCCAAACCCCAATGACGAACATAGACGATGCCAGCAGGGCAAATAGCGTCCACACTTGAACCGATGGCATCTGCTGATAAGTTCCGGTTAAAGCGAATCCAGCAGCCGTAAGCACCCAGTATTGAGCGAAAACATAGGCTTTGGAACTGGCCGGCAGAGCAGGATCGTACTGTTCAGTCCAGCCAATGGGGTCATCAGAATCTGGCCTTAGGCCTTGAGGAAACCAACCCGGGCCTTTGAACCAGATCAGTGCCTTATCCCGCCACCGGGGCGCTTTGAGTGCCAGTACCAAGGTTTGCCACCACACACTGGCATTAGCCCAAATGGGATTCCAACTGCGTAAGCCATGGGTAATGCCGTAGATTGGCTTTTCCTCGTCGCGCTCATCGCAAAAGGTACCGAACAACCGGTCCCATAGAATGAAAAAACCACCGTAGTTCTTATCGATATACGCGGGGTTTTTAGCGTGATGCACTCGGTGGTTGGACGGAGTCACGAAAATGTAGTCCAGCACCCCCAGCCGCTTTACATGCTGAGTGTGCACCCAAAACTGATAAACCAAGTTCAGCGTGCCTACGCTGATCATCACGTAGACCGGTGTACCCGCCAAATACATGGGCAAGTAAAATACGAAACCAATGTAATCGGTACTCGTCTGCCGCAGTGCCGTGCTTAGGTTGTACTCTTCGCTTTGGTGGTGGGCACTATGCGATGCCCACATGATGCGCCATTCGTGACCAAAACGGTGTTTCCAGTAATAGCAAAAATCGTAAGCCACGAACGCAGCTACCCAATGCCACCACTGATCCGGTATCCACGGCACCACACCCATCATCTGCACCGCCTGGGCGAACACTACCGCGGCGAAACTCAGGCGCAGCACGCCCATGAGTTGACTCAGGGTGCCCATCATTAGACTGGCTACCGCATCGTTTAACCGGTAAGTCTGATGCTTCTTCCAATAACCCCAAGCCAACTCCAGCCCCATGGCAAGAATGAAAAAAGGTACGGCTAATTCGACAAAATTCATTACTTAAGTGTAGTCCTTTACCTTCGGCCAGCCACCAGAAAAAGTTCACTTTGGCTTGTCCTACCGAGTTTCCTGTACTGGTCGCTAGCGCGCTTAAACGCCATACTGGGCCAAACTTTGGGAGGAGATTTCATGCCACGACTATCACAGGTACCACGCGATCATGCAGACCCATCAGTGCTGCCATTTTACGATGCTTTGTTTGGGAAGGACCGGGATCCGGTTGCCGAGCCCGGCACTGCTACCGGCACGCCGGGCAACTGGTGGACAGTGTTCGCCCACGTCCCCGACTGCTTACTGCATATGGTGGCAGGCTTTGAATTCTATCGGGACAAGAAGCGCAAAATATCACCGCGTTTGCGCGAACTAGGCCAAGCCCGGGCAGGCTTTGCTAGGGGCAGCCAGTTCGTATTCTCTCAGCACTGCAAAGCGCTGCGGGCGGCCAAGTTCACGGAAGCACAAATCGAAGCCATTGCGCACTGGTCATCTACGGATTTGTTTGACGATGTGGAGCGTGCGGTTTTGGCCTATACCGATGACCTGGTGTTACAGGGTGGTCGCGTCAGTGACGGCACCTTCGCCGCACTAAAGTCTCATCTAAGCGAGGTGCAAATTATTGAACTGACTTACACCATCTGCACCTACGAAATGCACGCCACCATGACCCGTGCCCTGCGGCTGGAATTTGATGACGTGCCGGAACGGATTCAGGAAGTCCCCGTGCCCGAAGGCGAAAAACGCGACATCGACTTTTTCAAAGACGTTAAATAAACAATCAACAACAATCAGGAGACAACATCATGTCAGTTACAGGCCAATGCCTTTGCGGCGAAATCAGCTATAGCATCGACACCCCACCCGCCATGAACGGCGTATGCCACTGCAAAAACTGTCAGCGCCAGGCCGGCAGTGCGTTCTCAACCTTGGCTGGCGTGCCCGTCAATGAGCTGCACATTTCTGGCGAACCAAAACTCTATGTGGACCCGAATACTGCAAGCGGCAACACCGTAAAGCGGTTCTTTTGCGGCAATTGCGGCTCACCGATTTATTCAGCAGTACAAAGCTCACCGGACATGGTCTTTCTTAAAACCGGTACCTTAGACGATAACAGTGCCTTCAAGCCCCAATTCCATGTTTGGTGCGACACCAAGCAACCGTGGGTCGATATCGCCGAGGGCGTTCCCACCATGGCCCAAAGCCCGAGCTAGGGCATACCTTAACTTAGAGCAGGTTCGGGGCTGAACTGATCAGCCCCGAAAGCTCTGTGCCTTACTTCATTTGTCCTTTAACGATGTTCAGCAGCTTCTCGCTGTAGGGTGGACGCAAGCCAAGCTTTTCCGCTGGATTGAAGGTTGCTTGCCTGAACACTGACTTGGCGTGACTAAACGTGCGGAAGCCGTCTTCACCATGATAGGCCCCCATACCTGAAGGACCTACCCCGCCAAAGGGCAAGTTTTCCTGAGAAATGTGCATGATCACATCGTTGAGGGTGACGCCCCCCGACGTGGTTTTGTTCAACACCTGCTCGGTTTCTTGTTTGTCGTTGCCAAAGTAGTACAGCCCTAAAGGCCGGTCGTGGGCATTAATGTAGTCCACAGCTTCTGACAAATCGTCATAAGGCTTGATCGGCATCACCGGCCCGAAGATTTCTTCCTGCATAATCGCCGAATCTTCCGGCGGATCAATCACGAGGGTTGGCGGAATCTTATGAGCTGACTGTTGACGAAAGTCCTCATTGGCCGGATTAATTTCCACCACCTCGACACCCCGTTCGCGGGCCTCATCCAAATAACCATTAATGCGTTGGTAGTGTCGATCATTTACTACCGACGTGTAGTCCGGGTTATCCAAAAGAGAAGGAAACATCTTAGCGACCGCCCGCTTGCTGGATTCTACGAATTCCCCCATGCGCTCTCGGGGCACAAAGACATAGTCCGGAGCCAAACAAATCTGACCGGCATTCAGGGTCTTTCCCGCCATCAGGGCGGCGGTGGAAGTGTCCATTTCCGCCTTTGCGGAAAAAATCACAGGCGACTTACCGCCAAGCTCAAGGGTTACTGGCACAAGATTCTCAGAGGCGGCTCGCATCACATGCTTGGCCACCGAGGTTGCACCGGTAAATAACAGGTGATCAAAGGCTAGGCCGGAAAAATCAGCGCCTGTTTGGGGACCTCCCGTCACCACGGCGATTTCATCATCGTTGAATTCTTCGGCAAATCCGGCAGCCATGGCGGCAGAAGTGGCCGGTGTGTATTCGCTGGGTTTAATCATGCAGCGATTGCCGGCAGACAAAATACCCGCGAGCGGCGCAAACGTCAGATTAACCGGGAAATTCCAAGGGCTGATAACACCAACCACACCGAGAGGCTGGTATTCGATCCAAGCTCTGGCTCCAAGCAGGGCCAAAATGCCGGGACTGACTTTGCGTTTTTCCTTCTTCTGCCAGTTTTTCAGGTGCTGCTGGGCATGCCGCAGCGGCCCCACAGAAGATGCGATGTCGGTGAACATGGACTGGTGCTCGCTGCGATGGCCGAAGTCTTGGGTCATGGCCTCCACAAAGGTCTTTTGGTGTTTTTTTACCACCTGAATCGCCCGCTCTAAACGATCAACTCGAGTAGCCGTCGACACTACCCCTTCGGCTAAGTAGGCCTTGCGCTGGCGATCCAAAATATCCTGCATAGCGGATTGAGGTGTTTCTTCGTAGGTTTCGTTTATCGACTCACTCATGATCTTCTCCTGACTCGTTTACATAACAGTTCCATAACTGCTCGGGGTAACCGCTATTTCTATGGTTACCAAATGTCTTTTACCCTTCAGTTCCCTTGCTCACCTCATCCTAGGTAATGGCTGGCGCGCTTTTATCAACAAACTGTTCTCGCAGGGTGCGTTTTAGCACTTTGCCTGTCGCATTGCGCGGCAAGGCGTCAATAAACGACACGCTGCTGGGCACCTTAAACTTCGCCAGATTTGCCAAACAGTGGGCGATGACCGCATCGGCTTCCAGTGTTTGGCCGGGCTTCAACACCAATACGGCCTTACCGGTTTCACCCCAACGCTCATCGGGCACCCCAATAATGGCGGCTTCGGCCACTTGCTCCAGTTGATACAGGACATTTTCCACTTCGGCTGGGTAGACGTTTTCACCCCCTGAGATGTACATATCCTTCCAGCGATCGACGATGTAGATAAAACCTTCCTCATCAAATCGAGCCGCATCACCGGTTTTTAACCAGCCGTCGACAAAGGCATCGGCAGTGGCTTCGGATTTGTTCCAATAGCCCGGCGTGATGTTGGGTCCACGGATGAGTAGTTCCCCGACTGCACCCCGGGGCAACGTAGCTCCATCGTCGTCCACAATTTTCACCTCGGTATGCAGTAAGGGTTTGCCTGCAGAGCCAATCTTGCGCATCACATCGTGGGCTGCCAGAGCGGTACCGCCGGGACTGGTTTCGGTCATTCCCCAGCCTTGTATCAACGATACTCCGCGGTCGATCCACGCCGTTAAAATGGCCTCTGCGCAGGGGGCGCCCCCAACGCCAGCGGTTACCAAACGACTCAAATCTGTGGTCGCAAAGTCCGGATGCTGCATCATGAACTGATAAGGTGCTGGCACCCCAAAGAAGTGGGTCACGCCGAGACTCTCGTCACCCAAAACCGCTAATGCGCGACCCGGATCAAAATCTCGCATCAGTAAAATACTGCCACCACAATGCAGAACCGGGTTGGCATAACAATTCATCCCTCCGGTATGAAACAGAGGCAAAATCACCAGTTGAACCGTTTCCGAATTCACGCCGGCGGGCATACCTAGGTTCACAACGTTATAAAAATTCATGCCATGAGTAATCATGGCACCCTTCGGGTGCCCGGTTGTCCCTGACGTGTACATAATCATGGCGACATCGTCATGGGTACATTCAACCACTTGAAACTCGCCGGTGGCGCCAGCCAACGCTTGCTTGTAGGCGCAGGCTGGGTCCTCCGAGTCCAGCAGCAAACTCGAGAGAATACGACACAGGCCAATCAGCTCTTCCGCCGCTTCCACGAACTTTTGGTCGAAGATCAGTACCTTGGGCGTGGAGTCACCAAGAATGTATTCCAGCTCCGGAACCGTTAAACGCCAATTCAAGGGAATGCAAATCGCGCCAATCTTCGAACAGGCAAACGCCGCCTCAAACACTTCGGGACAGTTTGGGGTTAGAACCGCCACCCGATCACCCTTCGCCACGCCACTTTCCTGCAACCACGAAGCCAAGCGATTGGCGCGATCGTCAAGGTCCCGATAAGTCACTTGCTCCTGAGTATCCAGATCAACTATCGCGACTTTGTCCCCGCGTACATCTGCGTGATACGCAGCCCAATCATAGTATTTAACGCTCATCCGTATCCCCATCGTTTAGTGCGTGGTTTTATCGACCTCGTTTTAACTGCCAAGACTATAACCCAATGTTCTTTCGTGCATACGGCCTCCCAAGCCACGGAGCGCAGACAAGAATCAATCTGAGTTTGACCAAATCAATGCCCCCATTTAGTGTCCAGTAGATCAAAAAACTGACAACGGACCCGTTATGTACTCACGCATCCAAGAGCAAGACTTACTCGGCCAAGACCCAGAGATTCGTCGTCTGTGGCAACGAAGCATCCGAGGTCTGCTTATTGTTTTTGGAGCAGTCGCACTTTGGGCCTGCGACAGTGCCCCACAGCCTGATCAGGTGCTGATCAGCAATGTCCATATCGTGGATCCCGTGGAAGGCCTAGTCCCAGACCAACAGGTATTGATCGAGGCAGGTCAAATCATCTCGGTAGAAAACTCTGGCACAGAACTCCCCGCAAACCCCAATCGGAAAGTCCGCGATGCAGCAGGCCAGTTCCTGACTCCCGGCTTGTGGGACATGCACGTTCACTTTGTCTTTGATCCGGCCCTCACCAACGAAATGGCGGATTTATTTCTGGACTACGGCATCACCAGTGTTCGAGACACTGGCGGCGACATAGATGCCTTGGCGGCGCTGCGCGCCCAACTCCCAACGCCCAAACCCAACATTTATATTTCCGGGCCGCTTCTTGATGGGCAATTCGTGGTCTACGACGGCACCGACGCATCCCGACCAGAGCTTGGCACCCCGGTTCTGAGACCCGAAGACGCGGATGCCACCGTTGCCGCCTTGCAGCAGGCAGGCGCCGATTTCATCAAGATCTACGAACTGATTCGGCCTGACACTTATGCGGCACTGGTGGCCGCTGCCAACGCTCGCAACATGCCCATTGCGTCCCATGTGCCCTTGATGATGACCGCAGACACCGCCGGTCCTTTAGCCGGTTCCATGGAGCATCTGCGCAACATCGAGTTGGCTTGCGCCCGGAATTGGACTGAACTACTGGAAGAGCGACAGCGGCGGATAACGAATTTCACCGAGGGCTTAGGCCACAGCCTGCGTGCTGGTTTGCACAACGACCAGCGGCTGCCCGCTATCGCCGCCTACGACGAACAGCGCTGCAACACCGTTCTAGACACCCTAACCAACACGATTCAAGTACCAACCCTGCGCCTGAACACCGTTCGGCACTTGAAACCCTTTCTGAGAGAGGACTGGCCAGAGGCTTTTGCCACCCTCCCAGAAGCCACTAAAGAAAGCTGGACCAACCTGATCAACCTGTTCGAAAACATGCCAGCGTCCGATCCGGCTTTTAGCGAATGGAGCGTTTTTCTCATTGAACGGTTACTGGCGCGAGGCGTGCCCATTGGTGCGGGCACAGATACTCCCATTGGCTTAGGCATACCGGGCTACAGCTTGCACACAGAGCTAGAAATGTTGGTAAGCGGCGGCATGACACCACAACAAGCACTGTTTGCCGCCACCGTCACTCCCGCTCGCTTCCATGATCTGCAAGACGATGTTGGTCAAATCAAACCCGGGATGCGGGCCGATCTTTTGCTGTTGCAAAATAACCCGCTGACCGACATCCGTCGTACCCGAGGCATTGAAGCCGTGATGCTGGCGGGTCAATGGGTTCGATAAGTAGGAAAAACTGATCTTTTGAGACTTATCTCACTGACTGAGGAGAAGTTACTGACAGCGTCACCATTGGCCCTTGATAAACGCTGACAGATCAAAGATCTGTTACCCAACACTAGCAGTGCCGGAGGCTGCTATGACCCTAGCCAAGGAAGACTTAGACCAAATTAAAAACCACTTTTTTGAGTGGGCATATCAATGGGCCAATGAAGCGCAAGTTACCATTGGCTCCAGCCGTGTGGATTCAGACATGCTTGAGCGCATGGTGCGCGTGGAAGAAAGCCTCGCGCGCCAGATGGAGCTAATCAGGCAAACCATCAAGGAAATGCAGTTACGGTTTGCACAGATCGAAAAACGCTTTGAACAAATCGACAAAAGGTTTGAACATGTAGAAAAACGCCTCGAACTAGTAGAAATGCGCCTTGAGCAAATCGACAAGCGATTCGAACAGGTCGAGAAGCGCTTCGAGCAAGTCGATAGGCGCTTCGAAGAACTGACCGGACGAATAGATCGCTTTATGATTTGGTCCTTCGGCACCACCGTTGGCACCGGTGCCATCGTATTAGGTGTCTTACGGATTTGGCTCTAAAGGCAAAGCACCCCGACCACCATCAAGGCACCGGGCGTACTAAGCCACTTTTTAACGCCGGATACCCGCCCGGCTGATAGGTAACGATCATGGCCCGCCGTGGATGCTCGCTTAGGTTCGGCCCCGACCCATGAACAATGAACGGATCAAAAAACACCACGGAGCCAGCAGGGGCCACTACCGGTATCTGGGCAGATAAATCAACCGCATTGGGATTGGTATAAAAGCCCGCTAACTGTCGATCATCTTCACAGCCAGGCAAACATCCGTGCAAATGACTGCCGGGAATAAATCGCAGGCAGCCGTTTTCCTCCGTAGCATCATCAAAGAGCACCATCACATTTGGCAGACGATGGACATGTGAACTGTCGTGAAGCCAGTACGGGGCATCTTGGTGCCAACCGAAACCAGATCCAACCCTCGGGTGCTTCAAGTTGAGCTTCGCCGTCCACAAGGACAGGGCGTCACTGGCGACTAACTGGCCCATGGGTCCCCAAAGGCGAGGATCGCCTATTAAGGCATCAAGCTCAGGCGACAAGTCGTTCACTGGCTCGATTACTCGCAGCCGCTCAGTATCGCATTCATGCTCAAACTGC
>JAQWIX010000012.1 GCA_029248675.1 Pseudomonadales bacterium
CCTAGGAGCCCACAAACCCAGCAAAGCTGAAGAAAAAATTTCGCGTAGCGATTTAGGCGTCAGGAGATGCGGTGAGGCGGTCTCCTTGGTTATTCGATGAATGCGCAAAGTGGTGGATGTTCGCATGGTTTTTGGTGACAACCACAGCTAAGTGGTAGCCCCGACAGGAGTCGAACCTGTATCTATCGCTTCATACCCGCTACCGCTTTCGCGGCCATCGACCTCTGAACATCTGCGTCATGAGTCGGTGTTTGTGGTCTGGACTTTCTCTTAGCCGTGGCGCCTTGGGCGCGTTAGGCTGCATCCGTCAAGTCTCTACACCTTTTGGCTGCCCGCGGGGCTGCCAACTTGGCTCGGGATTGCCATGCTCGCGCACACTAGGTTGCCACGAGTGCAGGTTTCCCCGAATTTGAATGCTTCTCACCGGCGGTTTCCCTGTCGATGACCCAATTATTTAGGAGGCGATCGTTCTATCCATTGAACTACGGAGCCATAAATGAACTCTAGCAAGATCGTCAGGTAAGCCAAAGCAAAGTATTGGGTTTTGGCTTATCCAAGATATTTGCCACGCCTCGTGGCAGCTAGGACCATTGATCGAAGCGTAGGATCTCGTCTAGCGGCTTACGCGTAACTGGGCCGAAATTACCTAGCGGATAGCCCACAGGAATGAGCGCATAGGCCGCCATGGATTCTGGCAAGTTCAGGGCCTGGGCTACCGCCTTGCGGTCGGTGAGAGCAAGGGTGGTCGGGGCTGCGCCCAGCTCCATGGCGCGAGCTGCCAACAAAAGGTTTTGAATGCCGGGCCAAATCGAACCGTTGCCCCGGGCGATCATGTCATTTGTGGCCGGAGCACCAAAGTCCATGCAGGCGATAATCAATGCGGGAATTTCATGCATATGGTCCTTTTGCCAAACTACGGCATCTACCATCCGCTTGCGCTTATCGCCGCTCTGATGAGACAGGCTGCCTGGGTTGTCTATTAGGGGCGCTAAATAGGACTCAACCCCGTCGCGATTCATGTCGGCAAGGCGCTGCTTAACCTCTGGGTCTCGCACAACGATCCATCGAGCACCCTGGGTGTTGGAACCAGAGGGTGCCTGGTTGGCAGCGCTGATTAGGTCGCGCAGCATCTGTTCTGGAACCTCGCGGGTGTCCAGCTTGCGCATGGCTCGGCAGTTATACATGGTGTCGAAGACACCCATTTGGTTTTGCACGCTGGGTTGCGACATAGAAATCCCCTCAGATATTAGTTCAGTTTTACGTGGTCAATCACCCAATTGGGCATAATCGTCCCAAAAGCTTGGGTAGGTTTTGTTAACGACGTTTTTGTCGTCGACGGTGAGATTACCAAAGGCGCTTCCAAGAGTGGAAAAAGCCATGGCCATGCGATGATCGTGATAGGTGGTTAATGTGTGGGCTTTGGTTTCGCGATGGTTCAACGGTTCAATGGTGATGGAGCTGTAAGTGGTCGTAAGGTCTACTCCCATTGCCCTGAGTTCTTGGGCTGGGCATTCCAGTCGATCGCATTCTTTGTGGTGTAAAGACTGGAGTCCCGTAATCTCGATCGGTGCTGGCAGCAAGGGCGCCATGGCTATTAGGGTCAAAGCAACGTCGGGCATCTCCTGCATGTCAATGACGCTCAGCGGGCTCAGGGTCTCTGGGCCGGTTATACGGGTCTTACCCTGGCGTTCAACCGTGGAGCCTAGGGCTTCCATCACATCGCAGAACCCATAGTCACCCTGCACACTGGTGGCATCTAAGTTGGTTAGTGTGATAGTTCCACCGTGAAGGGTGGCTAGAGCTAAAAAGTAGCTGGCGGCGGAGGCGTCGCCTTCAACAAGGTAGTCCCCAGCTTGGTATTCGATGGAAGGGATCGACAGAGTTGTTTTATCGATCCAGTCGCAGTGCACTCGACGCTTATCCATCTCATTGCGTGTGATTTCAAGGTACGGGCGTGAAACTAAGTCGCCAGTGATATGGAGCGACTGTTCGTCTCTACCCTGACGCTGAGCCAGTACCGGCGCAATCAGCATAAGGGCCGTGATGTACTGGCTAGACAGGGAGCCATCAATTTCTAGAGTGTCTTGGACCTGAATGGGGCCCCGGATGTCTGCCGGTAGCGTGCCTTCGTCGCTGCTAATCTCGCAGCCATGGCGCGATAGAACCTCAAAGAGCGGCTGATTTGTGCGTACCTGCAAGGAGGGGTGACCATCGATGCTCGTGACGCCTGAGCGTAAAGCCGCCAATGCGATAAGCAGACGGGTAGACGCGCCGCTCATTCGTGGGTTAAGGCTTACTGGCGCATCACCGAAATCCATAGGCCCCTGAACCGTTACATCGTTCCCCGTCCGCTCAATGGAAACACCAAGGGCCGATAAGCAGTCGATCATCGCGTCTGTGTCGTCGCAGGCAGGAATGCCCTTGATGTGGCTCACACCATCAACCAAGGCGCTGATAGCCAACTGTCGCAGAGCTATGGATTTGCTCCCGGGCAGAGTAATCGATGCCTCAAAGCCCCGAGATAAACTTGCAATGGCGAAAGAGTGGGAAGATGTCATGGTACGCTGTAGTTGTCTCCGAGTTGAGTGCACTCTAACTCAGCAGCAGTGACTTTGATAATCTGTGCGCTTCGGTGATTCGCTTTACTGGCGAAGAGAACCCAAAACACTTGGTAGGAAACCCATTCATGAGCAATTTTTACGCAGAATTGGCGCTAAGCTTCGAAGGCAGTGCCCAGCGTCCGGCCTTACTTCTGAACGGTCAACCGGATTGGAGCTACGCAGATTTGTTAGATCGGGTTCGGTTGGCCGCCGCGGAACTGGATGCATTTGGCGCAGTCGCCGGTGACCGGGTGATGGTTCAGTTACCGAAGTCGCCTGAGAACCTTGCCCTGTATTTGGCATGTCTGCAGCTTGGTTTGGTGTATGTGCCGCTGAATACCGCGTATACCGCATCGGAGCTGGATTATTTTGTATCCGACGCTGAGCCTGTGCTCTACGTGGGCACCCAAACCAGAGAGGATGTGCCAAGCGCAAAATTACGCTTGGGTAATCGAGGCAGTGTTCTTGAGTTTATGGTGCCAGTGCAGGTGAGCGATGATCATACTGTAGCGATCGTTGAACGCAGGCCCGATGACTTGGCAGCCATCCTCTACACCTCGGGCACAACAGGGCGCTCCAAGGGTGCCATGCTCAGTCATGGCAATTTAGCGTCCAACGCCAGATCTTTGAGCGAGCAGTGGGGCTGGGAAACGTCGGATGTGCTGCTCAACGCACTGCCTATTTTCCATGTACATGGCTTATTTATCGCAAGCCACTGTGCGCTGCTGAATGCGACGCCTATGATATTTCTGGAAAAGTTCGATGCAGAGCAAGTCATGGCCTGGCTCCCTCAGGCGACGGTAATGATGGGTGTACCAACGTTCTACACCCGTTTACTGATGAATACGCAGCTGACACCAGCGGCTACCGCTCATATGCGGGTGTTCATCTGTGGTTCTGCGCCTTTGACGGAACAGACCTTTGGCGAATGGGAAGAAAAAACCGGTCATCGGATTTTAGAGCGTTACGGAATGAGTGAAACCATCATTAATACCAGCAATCCACTGAATGGCGAGCGCATTGCCGGCACAGTCGGCTATGCATTGCCAGGGCAGCAGGTGCGCGTGGCGAATGAAACCGGCGAGCCGGTGACCTCAGGTGAGGTTGGAATGATCGAAGTCGCGGGTCCCAATGTGTTTCCGGGGTATTGGCGTATGCCGGAGAAGACTGCCGAGGAGATTCGCCCGGACGGTTTCTTTATCACTGGCGATCTCGGTGTGTTGTCGGCAGACGGTCGACTCAGCATTGTCGGGCGCTCCAAGGATCTGGTGATCTCTGGTGGTTACAATGTTTACCCCAAGGAAGTGGAGATGGTGCTGGACGAAATGCCCGAGGTGGCAGAGTCGGCGGTCATCGGCGTGCCTCACCCGGATTTTGGTGAAGCGGTTGTAGCCGTAGTTGTGCCCACTGCTGGGGAAGTGACCATTGACGCGATTGATCGTGCCCTAGGTGAGCAATTGGCCCGATTCAAACAGCCCAAGCACGTGATCAATGTGGATGAACTACCGCGGAATACCATGGGCAAGGTGCAAAAGAACGTGCTGCGTCAGGCCCATTCCGCGTTGTTTACCTGACTGTTTGTTGGCCGCTGAGTTTTGGCTCAGGCTGAGCCCCGTCTTGGGCCATCAACTAGCCATGACCCGAGTCATTAATCAGCCCTCAGGCATTTCCCAAGGGCTGATTTGTACCTAGCCCCGGGATTTGCATTCACAGGGGTAGGGGCCGTTACTGGGCTTCCTCGACATCCAAAGACTCTCGCAGTTCTCGCTTGAGAAACTTGCCCGACGCGTTACGCGGTAGGGCTTGATCAACAAACCAGAAGTAACGGGGTATCTTGAATTTCGCCAGCTGGGTAGCGCAATGGTCCCGCAGTGTGTCCGCTGTTGCGGTGGCACCCTCTTTCAGAAAGACCGCGATCCCAACTTCTTCACCGAGTCTGTCGTCGGGCACACCAAAGACCGTACACTCGGCCACATCGTCGTGATCAAAGATGGCGCTCTCAACCTCTGCACAGTAAATGTTTTCACCGCCACGCAGCACCATGTCTTTGATTCTGTCCACGATGAAAATGAAATCGTCTTCGTCCTTACGCGCCATATCGCCAGTCCGCAACCAACCGTCCACGATGGTTTCTGCTGTGGCTTCCTCTCGGTTGAGGTAACCGCGAATGACGTGGGCACCGCGTACCCAAAGTTCACCGGGTTCTCCGGCAGGCATTTCTTCGCCGGTATCCGGATTAACAATTTTACTCTCATAGGCCGGCATGGCCGGACCACAACTGGCGGGCTTGTCGATAAAATGATCGCCGCTAATCGACGTGATGATGCCGCATGTTTCCGTCATGCCATAACCGGTATTCGGTCTTGCCGTCGCAACTTGCTCGTCAATTTTTCCCACGAGATCTGGCTGCAGCTGGGCGCCGCCACCACCGAGGGTCATAAGGCTTGATGTGTCAGTAGAGGCGAAATCTGGATGAGAAATAATTTCTCTCGCCATAACAGGAACGCCGCTGACTGCGGTGATCTTTTCCTGCTCAATCAGTTTCAGCGCTTCACCAGCATCCCATTTGTACATGTGGATCAATTTGCCGCCGCCGAGGGTCGTGCCGTGGGCGGCACAATTATTGGCGGTAACATGAAATAGGGGCGTGGTGACCAAGGAGCATCCAATGGGTGGCTCATCGTCAGGGTTTACTAAACCTTTTTGAATAGCCAGTAACCGTTGAAGGCCGGCGGAAAACAGCATGCTAAAGATATTGCTGACGCAGCCACGATGGGTGAGCTGGGCCCCCTTGGGGCGGCCGGTTGTGCCAGAGGTATAGAAAATGCAGGCATCGCTGTCTGTGTCGATGTCCAGCATGGGTAGGGGGGCATCGCCGGTGACAACGTCCTCCCAGGGTGTCACATCAGCTTCCGCTTCGGGGAAACGGACTCCGACTAGGGTGATGTCGCTGACCTGTGCTCGGTGTTCACCCAACTGGTCTAAACGCTCTTTGTCCAAGATCATCACCTTGGGGGTGGAGTCTTGCAGGGCATACAACATTTCCGGTCCGATCCACCAAGCGTTCATGCCGACAACGGCGGCGCCTACGGACATGGTGGCCCAATATGCCTGCATCCATTCCGGGTAGTTGCGCATGGCGATGGCGACGCGATCACCGGGTTTAACGCCTTGAGCAATAAGCCAGTTAGCCATGGCAGCAACACGCTGGTGGGTTTGGGCGTAGGTCAAACGCTGGTTTTCATAGACCAAATAATCTCGGTCGGCAAAGGCCGCGGTGCTGAGCCAGACATCTCTCAAGTTGGCTGGTGCGTTGGCGTAGGTCCGAATATCCACACCGCGCACGTTGGCGGTAACTACCTCGAAATCTGCGCCCGGAGCGGTGAGTTGCGTCCAAGCGGCCTTGTAATCGTCGTACATTCTTTTCTCCCCAAAAACCCGAAACTCTACAGGGTCGCCGGGATTTTGCGAAGGGAATTGGGTCAAAACCTTTTCGAGAGAGCTTTGGAGGACTCTTGATCTTGACCTTTGATGTAGGCTAGGAACTTGCGGTCATCCTTGGCGTTGCTGAAAACCTCTATGACGGACTCACAGGCTCAAAAACTTAACTTGTCGGTGATCATTCCCCTTAAGGAGATCAGTGACTCGGTAGTGGCATTGGCGGAAATCATCGTCGAGGCTGGCTGCTCCTTGGTGGTGGTGCAGGCCGAGGCTGCTGACAACCCAAGGCGACAACAGCAACAGACGACGACATTGGAAGAGTTGGGCGCCGACATTTGTTACTCGTCGCCATCGCGCGGGGGGCAAATTGCTCGCGGCGTTCTTCAAGCCGATACAGACTGGATCTGGGTGCTTCACGCAGATAGTTTGCATGTGGAACCAGCCCTAAAGTATCTCTCGAGATTGTCTAGCGGCTCGGTGCCCGCCTGGGGGCGTTTCGATGTGAACTTGTTGGGGGCGCATCCAGCCCTGGCAATGATTGGATTTCTAATGAATCTGCGTTCACGCTGGACAGCTATCTGCACCGGAGATCAAGGCATGTTTTTTCACCGCAGTCTGTTGCGGGATATAGGCGGCTTCCCGAACCAGCGACTTATGGAAGACATTGAGGTTAGCCGCCGACTCAAGGGCTTGGGGGGCTTTCTTGCGCCTAAAATTTGTATTTCCACCAGTGGCGAACGGTGGCTACGCGATGGCTTGGTGAGTACCGTTCTACGCATGTGGCGCTGGCGTCTGCGTTACTTTTTGGGGGCCTCAGCTGATGAGCTTTACGCCGAGTACTACCCCAGTGAGCACGAAGACCGAGTATGAGCAAAGAGACAGCATGAGCAGAGACATACTCATTTTCGCCAAACCCCCGGTGCCCGGGCAAAGCAAGTCTCGGTTGATCCCGTTGCTGGGCGCCCAAGGGGCCGCCGACGCGGGAGCAGAGCTGACAACCAATCTACTCAAGGCTATTGCTCCCTTAGCCGGATCATCCCCTGGATTTGATCTCTGGCTTTGGGGGGCGTCCGCTCATCCAGTTTTTGCGACATGGACTGAACAATTCAACCTGCGCCTGAGCGTTCAGGATGATGGAGGCCTAGGTCAGCGAATGCGCCACTGTCTGACGACGTCATTCGAAGGCGGTGCTGAGCAAGCGCTGCTGATTGGTTCTGATTGTCCGGTTATGGATATTGCTTATTTACGGCGCGCCAGCGCCGCGTTGGAACGTACGGATCTTGTGCTAGGGCCAGCTCAGGATGGGGGCTATGTCCTAATAGGGTGCAAGGCCATGCATGACGGGTTGTTCGAACACATAGACTGGGGTTCGGATAGGGTGTTGGCACAGACCGTTGCCAAGGCTCAGGCCTTAGAGTTGTCGGTCACTCTTTTGGAAACCTTGTGGGATGTGGACCGACCTGAGGACTGGCTGCGCTATTGCCGTCAGGGTGACGGTTAGGTTTGCGTGGCTGCCTTCCTGGCTCGTTAGTTAAGTGGCCTCGTGTTCTGCAATGGCTTTGATACGGGCGACCATGGCTCGCAGGCCGTTGCCCCGAGTTACCGATAAGTGGGCCAGCAGATCCAGTTGGCCGAAGATGGCCTCAATGTCTAGCTGCTGGATGTCCGAGGCCGAACGGCCTTGAACCGCGATAAGTACCACGGCAATCAAGCCTCGGACAATGTGGGCATCGCTGTCCATGTGAAAGTTGAGCGCGCCGCTTGCAGCCTCGTAAGTAAGCCAAACTTGGCTTTGGCACCCGCGGATTAAATGTTCTTCGGTTTTCGCTGCATCCGGAAGGCCCGGAAGCTCCTTACCCAGGTCAATGATAAAGCGGTATTTATCTTCCCAGTCGTCGAAGAAAGAGAACGTGTCGATGAGTTCATCAAGTGTCATTTCTGCTGCCACGCTAAAATACGCCCAGTTCCAGTTGCGCCTCTTCGCTCATCATGTCCCGGGACCATGGTGGATCGAAAACCAAGTGAACTTCCACGGAGCCTAGGTTGGGCACCTGACGTACGCGGTCTTTCACCTCTTCCACCAAAACTGGGCCCATGCCGCAGCCCGGCGCCGTTAAGGTCATATCAATGGCGACGGCGCCTCCCGTAACGTTCACGGTGTAGATTAAGCCAAGATCGGCGATGTTCACCGGTATCTCCGGGTCGTAAACCGAGCGTAACGCATGCCAGACATGCTCCACATCGATGTCTGAAGGGGTGTTGCTATCGGCGAATGTTAAAGGTTCGACAGACAAGCCGATGGCGTCGGCATCAGCGCCGGCGATGCGCGCCATGTTGCCGTTGACGATGACGGTGAAACTACCCCCTAGCGTTTGAGTTAGGGTGATGAAGGCACCGCCGGGGATGGTAATAGGATCCCCGGTGGGTACCAAACGGCCTGGGCAATCCCGAGTTGTGGTAACAATACGTCGTTCCACGATTAGTGTGACTGAGTTGCGTCGGTGGTGAGGTTTTCGGTTAGGTCTGCTGGGGTCTCAGATCCGGCGGCGTCCATGAGCGCAAAACTTTCACCGCAGCCGCAGTAACTCGTGGCGTTAGAGTTCTTGAAGATGAGGGCAGAATTTAGTCCTTGGGTCACCATGTCGATTTCTGTGCCGTTGACTAGGGGGAGATCTTGTTCTTTCACGCATACCGTGACGTCTTCACCCACCTCAAGCAGGTGGTCGTCAGCGTCGGCTGACTCTAGGAAATCCAGCGTGTACATAAAGCCATTGCAGCCACTTTCCTTTACCCCAAGACGCAAGAAATTACTGCGGGTTTGCTCAACCTGAGTGCGTATATGGGCATGGGCCCGCTGGGATACTGAGATTTGCGGCGTCTTCATAGGTGATAGATTCCTTTGATGTCGTTGAACGACTGTTTTCTCATTCCGGTTTTAAAGAAAAGTAGCGGCTTTTTCCACACCCGCTAACAGGGTATCCACGTCGGTTTCGTCGTTGTACAGACTGAATGATGCGCGAACGGTGCCGGGAATACCTAAGCGGCTCATCAATGGCATGTTGCAATGGTGGCCAGTGCGCAGGGCAATCCCTTGCTGGTCGAGCAGGGTGCCCACGTCATTGGGGTGCCCGCCATCCATGAGAAAGGACACCACGGACGCTCGCTGCTGTGGCTCACCGACGATGCGTACACCGGGGATTTGTTTTAGACCAGACAAGGCTCGAGCTACAAGTGTGGCCTCATCATCAATCAAAGTCTGCATGGGTAGCTCAGACAAATAATCAAAGGCGGCCCCAAGGCCAACAGCGCCAGCTATGTTCGGCGTGCCGGCTTCAAAACGAAATGGTGCGTTTTGATAGGTGCTGCTTTCGATGCTGACCTGATCGATCATTTCACCGCCGCCTTGCCATGGCGGCAGTTCGTTAAGCAGGGCGAGCCGGCCATACAGAATGCCAATTCCGGTGGGAGCAAACATCTTGTGACCGGAAAAAACATAGAAGTCACAGTCCAGAGCCTGCACATCGATCGCGCAATGCAGTACTGCTTGAGCGCCATCGACGAGGGTCAACGCCCCGACGGCCTTGGCCTGTTGAACCAATTGGGCTACTGGGTTAATGGTCCCCAGTCCGTTAGAGATATGGGTAATCGCCAACACGGCAGTATTCGAGGTGATTTTGTTAGCCGCATCCTGCAGATCCAGATCGCCGGACTCATCGATATCAATGGCTAGGATATTGGCGCCGGTGCGTTGGGCCAAAAGCTGCCAAGGCACGATATTCGAGTGATGCTCCAGCTGACTGATGACAATGTCTTGGCCCGGCTGGATGCGTTGGCTCAGGATCTGTGCCACCAGATTAATGCCCTCGGTAGTACCCCGGGTAAAAATGATCTCTTCGCGATACGTAGCGTTGACGAAATGCTGACCCTTGGTGCGGGCAGCTTCCATGAGCGCTGTTGCCTCTTCCGCCAACTCATGGGCTGCCCGGTGCACATTGGCGTTTCGCAACCGATAGTAATCATCGATGGCATCAATAACACACTGAGGTTTTTGCGTGGTGGCACCGTTGTCCAAATAAACTAGGGGTTTGCCGCGACTGGTACGCTGCAGGATGGGAAAATCGCCGCGGATGTTCACGATGCTACCGCCTTGCCAATCAATGACTGTAGGGCTTCCTCAGCCAATGGGCCGTCAATACACTGGCGCAGGAAGCCTTGGCTGAGCAGAGCCTCGGCGGTGTCAGGAGACACTCCGCGGCTCATCAAATAAAACAGCGCTTCCTGAGAAATTGTTCCCACGGTAGCGCCGTGAGAGCAGCTAACATCATCGGTGTAAATTTCGAGCTCTGGCTTCGTATTGATGGTGGCGTGATCACCCATCCCCAAATTCTTGTTCGACAATTGGGCGTCCGTGCCAGAGGCACCTTCGTGGATATGAATGCGTCCGTTGAATGTGCACTTGCCACCGTCTGCCACGATGTTGTGAACGGTTTGCTTGCTGCTGCCGCGAGGCTGGCGATGTTCAACGGTTACCTGCTGATCAAGGGCGTCTTTGCGGCGCACTCGGCCAGCAGACACTAAGGTTGCCTCGCTGCCCTGACCGTCAAGAATAAGGTGGATGTCTTGGCGACGTAGCTTGCTGCCAGCCACGTGGTTATTCAGACGGTAATTGGCGCCCTGTTGCAAGCGCACATTCAGGTACTGCCAGTGGTTTTCGCATGGATCGAGGGCATTTCGCGAATGATGCAGCTGGGCGTTCTCGCCCAGGTCGATCCAAATCGACTGCTGCATGGCGTCAGAACTGTCTGCGATTTCCAGCATCGTTAGGGAGCTGTTCGCGGCTAAGCGAATTATGACAGGTAAAGTGCTGTCCCTGTGATGGATGCGGAGTGGTTCTGGAGCATGTTGGGTCACGTCGATAATCACAGCTTGGTCGGCATAGCACAGCCTTGCTGACGCTTCTGGACCTTGCTGGAAGTCGATCCCGGGTAACGCGTGATCCAGCTGTCCTAGGGTGATTTCTAATCCAGCCTGTTCTGTACTATCCAAAAACGGGGCAATGGACGGTGCTGCCACGTTGGCCAATATCCCGTCTGCCTTGGTGTACTTCCAGCGTTCGCGATGGGCAGAGCTGTTGAGCGCTTGATGCAGCCTGTCGCTGATCTGGTCCGCTGTCTCTCCCTCAAGCCAGATTGGCGCATCGATGGTCTTGGGTAGACTCAGGTCAGCCATGCGTATCCCTTCGCTTCCAGCTCAAGGGCCAATGACTTGTCGCCGGACTGCACGATGCTACCGTTGGACAGCACATGCACGAAGTCGGGCACGATGTAGTCAAGGAGTCGCTGGTAGTGGGTGATTAAAATGACGCCGTTGTCCGAGCTGCGGTAGCGGTTTACGCCTTCCGCCACGGTTTGCAGGGCGTCGATATCCAGACCGGAATCGGTTTCGTCCAGCACCGCAAGCTTGGGGTCTAACAACAGCAGCTGCATGATTTCATTGCGCTTTTTTTCGCCTCCGCTAAAGCCCTCGTTGACGCCTCGCTTGAGAAAGGCAGGGTCTAAATCCAGCGACGACGCCAGCTCGCGCACCCGTTTCATGAAGGTGGCGGTGTTGGGTTGCTCTTCACCCCGTGCCCTAGCGAGGGAATCCATACTAGCTTTTAGAAATTCCATATTGCTCACGCCAGGGATCTCAACTGGATATTGAAAGGCTAAAAACAGGCCGAGCTGTGCTCGTTCGAAAGGCTCAAGCTCCAATAGCGGATCATTGCCTAGCACCGCGGTGCCGCCGTCGACCGTGTATCCCGGCCGACCAGATAACACGTTGGCCAGTGTGGATTTGCCAGAGCCGTTGGGTCCCATGATGGCGTGTACTTCGCCGGGATTAACCTGAAGCGTGAGGCCCTTCAGAATGGGTTGTGGTCCTTCGTCGGTGACAACGCTGGCGTGTAAATTCGATACGCTAAGCAGGCTCATCCGACAGCACCCTCCAAACTAACTTCTAATAATTTTCCAGCTTCTACCGCAAATTCCATGGGCAGTTCTCGGAATACCTCTTTACAAAAACCGTTAACGATCATGCTGACGGCTTGCTCAGTTTCGATGCCGCGTTGTTGGCAGGCGAAGAGCTGGTCGTCGCTCACTTTCGAGGTGCTTGCTTCATGCTCCACGGTTGCCGAGTTATTTTTATTCTCGATATAGGGGAAGGTGTGGGCACCGCATTGATCACCGATCAGCAGAGAGTCGCATTGAGTGAAGTTACGAGCGTTTTGGGCCGTTGGCGATATGCGTACCAATCCCCGGTAGCAGTTTTCGCTTCCGCCGGCGCTGATACCCTTGGAGACAATAGTGCTCTTGGTATTCTTGCCCATGTGAATCATCTTGGTGCCGGTATCTGCCTGCTGCCGATTGTTCGTCAGGGCGACCGAATAAAATTCGCCAACAGACTCATCCCCGCGCAACACTACGCTTGGATATTTCCAAGTAATGGCAGAGCCGGTTTCTACTTGAGTCCAAGAAATTTTCGCCCGGGGTCCTGCGCACAGTCCGCGCTTGGTGACGAAGTTGTAAATACCGCCCTTGCCGTTTTCATCACCGGGATACCAGTTCTGCACGGTGGAGTATTTGATTTGGGCATCCCCCAGCGCTACCAGTTCCACAACGGCGGCATGCAGTTGGTTCTCGTCGCGCATGGGCGCGGTGCATCCTTCTAGATAGCTCACGTGGGAGCCTTCATCAGCGATGATTAGGGTGCGTTCGAACTGTCCGGTATTACGCTCGTTGATTCGAAAGTAAGTGGATAACTCCATAGGGCAGCGTACACCCTTGGGTATGTACACGAAGGAGCCGTCGCTGAAGACCGCAGAATTGAGCGCTGCGTAATAGTTATCTCGCTGGGGAATTACAGACCCCAAATACTTCTGTACCAACTCTGGGTGGCTATGCACGGCTTCAGAGATTGGACAGAAAATAACACCTGCCTCAGCTAGGTTTTCCTTAAAGGTTGTAGCAATGGAAACGCTATCAAAGACGACGTCCACAGCCACATTCGCACCGGCGGGTGTGCCAATCGCTGCGGGGTCTGGCACCACACCGGCCAAGGCCGCCTGCTCGTGCAGCGGTATACCAAGCTTCTCGTAGGTGCGCAGCAGCTCTGGGTCTACTTCGTCGAGGGAGCGTGGTCCATCGGTTTGGCTTTTGGGCGCGGAATAGTAGGAGATTTCCTGGAAATTAATAGGGGGGTAGTGCACATGGGCCCATTTGGGTTCGCGCATTTCTTGCCAACTGGCGAAGGCCTTGAGGCGCCAGTCTGTGAGCCATTGAGGCTCGCCTTTGCGGGCGGAAATATAGCGCACTACGTCTTCGTCCAAACCCGGAGGAAGGGTCTCAGACTCAACATCGGTGACGAAGCCCGCGTGATATTCGCTGCCGGATTCGACTAAGTCATCAACAGTGGATGTGCTCACTGAAACTCCTGTGGTGGCTGACGGACAATGTCCGCGCGTTTGCTCCGAATCGTGTTCGCCCAAACCAGGCGACGGGTGTCCCCGAGGCTTGCGAGTAAGGGCCGTTGTCTCGAACTTTGAGGGCGGCGAATGTTACAGGTAGCACCGCGTGCAAGCAAAACCGCCGACACCGAAAACCCCACAGAAACAAAAGGCCCAGTGAGAAGATAATTGGGGCTCCTTGATGTATCCGCAAGGTACTGAGCGAGTCGATAATTCGCGTAAAGCTGGACAAATCCTTGGGCTCATTTGTCCAAGCACTTCTTTGTAGATTTTTAAAAGATAACCTCATGCCAGTGTTGGCACTGTGAAAAAAATACTCGTCAGGTTGAGTGAAAACTCAATCAATCTTCCGGGTGCTGGGTCATACTAAACAGGGTTGCGGGCAAAGCATGGTTTTTGCGCCAAAACCAAATGCCATCTATGGCCTGTTTTGTCCCTAATTAAGGGTGCAGTTATGCCCAAGCTTCAAAGACTCCCGGAAGAGCATGTCGATTTTGCTTACGGCATTTTTTTGCTTCAAGACTCCCATCGCTTAATAAAAGCCCTTAAACGCCGTTATCAGCCAACGATTCATGGAACCCGCACTTGGGGGTCGGCCTTCGTGTTGATGGATTACTTGCAAGACCAACCCCCAGCGCAGCGCCGGCGGATTATGGAACTTGGCTGTGGCTGGGGCGCAGTTTCGGTTTTTTGTGCGCACCAATTTGGTGCCAAGGTGACCGCGGTAGATTTGGATCCGGCGGTGTTTCCCTTTGTGGATGTTATGGCTGAAATCAATTCCGTATCCCTAACGAATAAGGTCTCGGATTTTTCAAGGCTCAGTGGTCCGATGCTGGGTGAGCACCAGATAATTGTGGGCAGTGATATATGCTTCTGGGATAACCTGATTAAGCCTTTGAAGCTTCTTATTGCTCGTGCGTTTAACAACGGCACCAAGCGCATCGTTATTACCGATCCAGGGCGTCCGCCGTTTTACGAATTGTGTGACCAGCTATCCAAGATCCACAGCGTGTCTTTGCAGGAGTGGTATGCCATCGAACCCGAGCGCTACGTGGGTGAGGTGGTGGAAATACGCCCCCGCGCGAAGAGTCGACGAGTGAAAAAGTAGTCACGACCAGACTCCTCAAACCGGCATGCTTAACCAAGTGAGCTGGTGTTTTCCCGTTTACATGCAACCCAAATATCGGAAATAAGCCCGGCGCAGTCTCTCCCGCAGTCTAGGTTGGGATGTGCCGACGATGGTTTTTCGCAGCTGTTCGGCAACGATGTCGCCGGAATCAACGATGGGGAGTGTTTGTTGATCAATCTCAACAGCGGCGCAGATAGCCAACGGCGCTTCCCTCGTAAGTTCGGATTGGGTAGGTGGGCTCAGCCCCGTTTCAGCCATTGAGCACGATGTGGCGTGGTGCTCTTGCTCTGTGACGCTGGAGTTTTGCCCACAACCCAATGCCTGCGGGGTGATCATAAACCCCAGCACAGCAATCGTGATGCCAAAGCGACGAGGGGCAGCGGCTCCCATATCTCCAGTTCTCCTAACAGTTCAAAATGCTACTAAAAACTATGCTGCATAACTTTATCTGTTGATGCACGGTTTTGTTCAAGACCTGATGCTGCTGTTGGTATGAATCCGTTCAGAAGTGGCCTAACATCTCATCGGCCATAGTTGGGGTTTCTACGTGGAATACGATGTTCAGCTCGATGCAAGAGGGTTGCGTTGTCCCGAGCCGCTCATGTTGGTTCGGAACAAAGTGCGCGAATTAAAGGGCGGTGACTTGCTGCATGTGCTGGCCACAGATCCCACCACCGAGCGGGACTTGGAACAGTTTTGCCAATTTATGAAGCATGATTACGTGGCATTTCAGCGCGGGGAATGGGAGGGCGACGATGAAGTTCTTCAGTTTTGGATTAGGAAGAGCGAGTAATGACACATTCCGCTGCAAATTCCACCAACACTAGGGTGCTGGATGCTAGCGACAGGGATGACCGACGGTTAGCTGACGCGATTGAAAAGACGTTTGCTCAGTGCTTTGCCCAGGATTACCGCACCGAATTGGTGGGAGGTGCCCTAGAACCGCTTTATGAACCCGCGTCTTCAGCGCAACCGGCTAGGCTACTGTATCGGGAGGATTTCCCTGCTTCTGCTTTGCACGAAGTGGCCCATTGGTGTGTCGCGGGTGAGGCCCGACGACAACGGGTGGATTTTGGCTACCCATATATCGCCGGGCCACGCTCGGCAGATCAACAAGCGACGTTCTTTGCGCTAGAACTTCGGACTCAGAGCCTTGAAAAACAGTTTGCTCAGGCGGCAGGCCTAGATTTCTTACCTAGCGCAGATAATTTACAGGCCGATCTGAATGGCTTTGGTGGCGACATTGTTGCCTATGAACCGCAGCTGCTTGATTGGCTAGCGAAGCCGGCAGGGGCGCGTGCTCGTCGTTTTATTCAGGGTTTAGAGAGCACCTTCGGTACAAGGGGCGAGGAAGGCGCGCCTCAGACTCAGCGACCAGAAAGACACATAGGCGGGAACGATTCACCGTTCAGGGGCCCTGACGTTGACTGATGTGGTGGACTGCGTCGTGGTTGGTGCCGGTGTTGTAGGGCTAGCGGTTGCTGCGCGTTTGGCTGCTCAGGGCGCCGAGGTGGTTGTGTTGGAACGGCACGGCCTGATCGGGTCAGAAACCAGTTCCCGTAATTCCGAAGTGATCCACGCGGGTATTTATTACCCAACCGGCAGCTTGAAAGCACAGCTCTGTGTCCGTGGTAAACAGCTTTTGTACGAGCACTGTGAAAAGTACGCTGTGCCGTTCAAACGCTGTGGCAAAGTGATTGTGGCCACAAGCGAGGCTCAGCGTCCGGTTGTGGATGGATACATTGAACAGGCCCAGCGCAATGGCGTAACGGATTTAAGCTGGATAGATCAAGGTCGGCTGAACGAGCTGGAGCCGGAAGTGCTGGGCGTTGGTGCCGCGTTGTCTCCTTCAACGGGTATTGTCGATTCCCACGCCTACATGCTGAGCCTGCAGGGTATTTTGGAAGCAAACGGTGGTTTTGTGGCGCTTAACAGCCCAGTGACCGGGATTGAATCCGGACCAATGCCCAAGGTGCACACGCCCGAGATGAGTCTTAGCGCTCGCTGGATCATCAACGCCGGTGGCCTGAATGCGCCGGAACTCGCAGCCGACACACCCGGCGGGCCCCAGCCTCATTATGCCATTGGCCATTACTATACCTATTCGGGTGCCCAGCCTTTTGGCCGGCTGGTTTATCCCACCGCCCAAGACGGTGGTCTCGGCGTTCACGTCACCTTAGATTTGGGTGGCCAAGTGAAGTTTGGGCCGGATGTTCGTTGGATCGACTCCGTGGATTACACCTTTGATGACAGTCGACGTCCGGAATTTGTTAAGGCCATCAAAGCCTACTACCCGGCCTTGGACGAAGCACGATTACAGCCAGGCTATACAGGTATTCGACCCAAGATCGCGCCGGCAGGGGTTCCTGCGGACTTTGTCATCCACACGCCCGCGGAACATGGCGTGGCCGGCCGCATCAATTTGTTGGGGATTGAATCCCCCGGGCTGACATCGTCATTGGCCATCGCCGAAGTTGTTGGCCAAGTTGCAGGCTATTCTGCCGGTAAGAGAAACACCCTTGGGTGACGCAGAACAAATACCCGTGGACACTAAACAAACTCCTGTGGGTTTGCGTATTGGTTTGGTGGTTAACCCAGTGGCAGGTATCGGCGGTGCCGTGGGTCTGCAGGGAAGTGATGGAGTCTTGGTTCAGGAAGAAGCCCGCAGGCGAAGCGGCAGCCCCGCAGGGCAAGATCGCCTGCAAGGCTTTTTGGCAAGTCTTCAAGGGATCCTCGGTTCGACAATTCAAGACATTGAATGGTTGGCTTGGGGGGGAGAAATGGGCTTCCAAGCTCTGGCCGCCATGAATGTTTCGGCTCGGCAACTGGGCAAGCCACAACAGCCTTCGACCTCGGCCGATACTAAGGCTGCCATCAAGGCTCTGTGTGCGGAATCCATCGACCTACTGTTATTTGTCGGTGGCGACGGTACTGCTCGAGACGTGCTGGACAGTGTGTCGGAGGATGTCTGTGTGCTTGGGTTGCCTGCTGGGGTAAAGATGCACAGCGGAGTTTTTGCGATCAGTCCTTCTGCGGCAGCCGAGGTGGTGGCGGGTTTGTTACAGGGGCGTTTAGTAGGCCGTATTTCCAGAGAGGTGCGGGATTTCGAGGGCGACCTCCAAGCGTCCGCTGGGCGCGTGGTTACCTGGCGTTTCGGCGAACTTTGGGTGCCTGAAGCCGCGGGATATCTGCAACAGATGAAAATTGGTGGTCGAGAGGATGAGGGCCTTGTCGTCCAAGAAATTGTCGACCACTTCTTGGATCACGATGAGTTGTATGAGGGCAAAACACTGGTGTTGGGGCCGGGCAGCACTTGTCTGGCCATTAAACAAGCGCTGGGTTTAAACGGGACATTACTGGGTGTGGATGTGCGTTTGCCAAACGGCCAAAGTCTGGCAAACGCCACTGGCGACCAGTTGCTGAATTTGACTCAGGACACTCAGGTTTTAGTGGTTCTTAGCTTTACTCGGCATCAGGGTTTTTTGCTAGGTCGCGGCAACCAGCAGCTAGGGGCCGATTTGGTAGCCAAACTGAACTGGCCAAGGGATCTTATGGTCTTGGGCTCACGGACCAAGCTTGGCTCCTTGGAGCATCGGCCCTTACTGGTAGATACCGGTAGCCCCGAACTTGATCGTCAGCTGTGCGGGCTTGTCAGCGTGCTCACAGGCTATGAAGATTATTTGCTTTACCGCGTTAGCAGCACGCTAACCGACTAACCTTATTTTGTGACTGGCTTTTGTCGCTCCCTTGCCCTATTGGCGGTAGTCGTCCAAAAACCGTTTAACACGGCCCATAGATTCCTGTAGTTGCTCCACATGGGGTAAGAACACCACGCGGAAGTGGTCCGGCTTTGACCAATTAAAGCCGGTGCCCTGCACCATCAAAACCTTCTCTGCCAGCAGCAGATCCAGCACAAACTGCTCGTCGTCTTTGATATTGAAACGCTGGGTGTCGATCTTGGGAAACAAATACAGGGCCCCCTTGGGTTTTACACAGGAGATACCCTCGATATCATTCAGCAGTTCCCAAGCGATATTGCGCTGCTCATAAAGACGTCCCCCTGGCTTGGTCAGCTCAAAAATACTCTGGTGGCCACCAAGGGCGGTTTGAATCGCATGTTGGGTCGGGACATTGGAGCACAGCCGCATGGAGGCCAGTATGTTTAGGCCCTCGATGAAATCCGTGGCGCGATCTCGCGCACCGCTAACGATCATCCAGCCGGTACGAAATCCCGCCACTCGGTAAGACTTGGAAAGGCCGCTGAAGGTCATGATCAAGAGGTCATCGGCATAAGATGCCAGCGGAATATATTCCTGATCGTCGAATAGGATCTTGTCGTAAATCTCGTCAGCAAAGACCACCAAGTCATGTTCACGGGCGATGTCGATTAAGGCCTGCTGCATTTGTGGGGTGTAGACGGCCCCGGTGGGGTTGTTAGGGTTGATGACCACCATGCCCCGAGTATTTGGCGTGATTTTGCTGCGTATATCTGCCAAATCTGGCTGCCACTCGTCTTCTTCATCGCAGAGGTAGTGCACGGGTTTGCCACCGCACAGATTTACGGCGGCGCTCCACAGAGGGAAATCTGGGCTGGGTATCAAGATTTCGTCACCGTCGTTGACCAGCGCTTGCATGGACATTACGACAAGCTCCGATACGCCGTTGCCGATGTAGATGTCTTCAATATCGACATCGCGGATATTGATTTGCTGGCAGTACTGCATCACCGCTTTGCGCGCAGCAAACAGACCCTTAGAGTCGCAGTAACCTTGTGAGTGGGGGATGTTACGAACCACATCTCGCAGAATTTCTTCAGGCGCGCTGAAACCCCAAGGCGCCGGATTGCCGATGTTCAGCTTCAGGATCTGATTGCCTTCCGCCTCCAGTTTATTCGCCGCCGTCAAAATCGGTCCGCGAATGTCATAGCAGACATCGGCAAGCTTTTCCGACTTGCGAATGGTTCTGGGTTGCGGCGAGTTAACCTGTGTCATTTGCGTCCCTAAATAACGGCGTGAAGAATGCGCAAGAGGGCTAGTCTAAGGCGCAGCCTTTGGCTTAGCATCAACTAAGTCATGAAAACGAGGGTATTGTGAGCGATCAACCTGAAAAAGTCGTTAAGAGCGACGCAGAATGGCAGTCGATGTTGTCACCAGAGGAATATGCGGTGACAAGGCAAGCTGGGACCGAGCGGCCGTTTACTGGAGTGTACTGGGACGAGGAGCGCCCGGGGACCTATCTGTGCAAGTGCTGCGATGCACCGCTGTTCGACGCTCAAACTAAATTCGACGCCGGCTGTGGCTGGCCAAGTTTTTATGCGCCATTGGAATCCGAGGCCCTCATCAATCGCGAGGACCATACTCTTGGAATGCGCCGTATCGAGGTGCTCTGTGCGCGCTGTGATGCGCATCTAGGCCACGTCTTTCCGGACGGTCCTGCACCGACGGGCCTGAGATACTGCATGAATTCGGTATCGCTGACATTAGCGCCTGAGGAGGGCTAGTGTTGACTGGAACCGCCGGTTGTCACGGCAAGCGGCGGATCAACTAACAATTAAAACGACGAACTATTTGGGGAGAAATACATGAGTCCAGCTGAGATTGCTGCCACCCATCCGGACAAGCCGGCCTACATCATGGCCGAAACTGGTGAAACTATTACCTTCGCGCAACTTGAAGCCTGTGCTAATCAAGGCGCTCAACTGTTCCGTTCGCTGGGGCTGCAGCGTGGCGATCACATCGCCATATTGCTCGAGAACCATTCGCGCTTTTTTCAGATTTGTTGGGCAGCCCAGCGTGCGGGCATTTATTTCACCGCCATCAGCTGGCGCCTGCAGCAGCAGGAAGTGGATTACATCGTGAATAACTGTGAGGCGCGGGTATTCATCACGTCTCATGCTCGCAAAGAAGTCGTGGAACCGCTGGTAGGCAGCATGCCCCTAGTGGAACAGTGTTACATGCTCGATGGCACTATTGACGGATTCGCCAGCTGGGAAGACACCATCGCCAAGATGTCTGATCAACCCATTGCGGACCAGAGCGAAGGTGCTGCGATGCTGTATTCCTCCGGCACCACAGGCTATCCCAAGGGCGTGAAGCGACCGCTTCCCGAACAGGCCTACGGTGAGGAAGAGGGCGTTGATCTGCTGAAGGTGCTCTACGGCGCAAGCGCAGATTCCATCTATCTGTCACCTGCACCCCTGTACCACGCCGCGCCACTGGCCTTCACCATGAACTGCATCCGCACGGGTATACCCGTAGTCGTGATGGAGCACTTTGAGGCCGAATTCGCCCTGGAGTGCATTGAGCGTTACAAGATCACCCACAGCCAGTGGGTGCCCACCATGTTTGTGCGCATGCTCAAGCTGCCAGAGGACGTGAGGCTCAAATACGACGTCAGTTCCCTGCGCTGCGCGATTCATGCTGCGGCACCATGCCCTGTGCCCATCAAGGAACAAATGATTGATTGGTGGGGGCCGGTAATTTACGAATACTACGCGGGCACCGAGGGTAATGGCTTTGTGCAGTTGAATTCAGAAGAGTGGCTGGCCCACAAAGGTTCTGTGGGCAAGCCCTTAACCTGCGAACTGCACATTTGCGACGAGCATGGAGAAGAAGTGCCAGTGGGAGAATCCGGCACCATCTACATGGACGGCGGCGGCACCTTTGAGTACTACAAGGATGAGGGCAAAACCAACGATTCTCGCCACCCCAAGGGCTGGTCAACCCTGGGTGATGTCGGGTACTTGGACGAAGATGGCTACCTTTACCTGACCGACCGCAAACATTTCATGATCATATCTGGTGGGGTGAATATCTATCCTCAAGAAGCCGAAAACGCACTGATTACTCATGACGCTGTGGTAGACGTAGCCGTGTTTGGGGTGCCCAACCCAGACTTTGGTGAAGAAGTGAAGGGTGTTGTGCAGTTGAAAGATCCAGCCATGGGCACGCCAGAAATGGAAGTGGAGCTGCTGGACTACTGCCGCAGTCAGCTGAGCAGTATCAAGTGTCCGCGCAGTATTGATTTTCGCGATGAGCTGCCGCGACATCCGACGGGGAAGCTCTACAAGCGACTGCTCAAAGACGAATACTGGGCTAACCAATAGGCGCGGATAGTCGTGCGGCAAGGGGCCATACTGGCCCCTTTGGTCATTGAGACTGAGTCTTCAGCACATTGGCTGGCGAAAACTGATCGGTTAACGGCCGAGCGGACGTGTTCCAATCCGGTTTCTGACGGTCAAGAGCCGCCAGCCGTTTGGCGTATTGCTTGATCGGAACGTCGAAGGGTTCTACCGCCAGTTCGAGCGTTTTAGCCCGCTCGCTCAGAGTCTGCTCCGACAGTGGTGTGCGCCGGTCCGGGGTGCGTTTCCCCTGAGGCACCAAGATCACACGATTGCCAGTGGAGGCCTGGCGAAAGTTCAAAAACTGCCCAAAAACCGCTGCGTAAGTTGCAGACTCGTAGTCATAGAGTCTGCTGCCAGCAAAGGTGTTGGCTACCAGAACACCATCGTCAGATAAGAGCGCGCGCATTTCGCCTAAGAACTCCACTGTCATCAGGTGCTCGGGAATGTACTCGCCGTTAAAGGCATCGAGAATGATCAGGTCGTACTCAAGCCCTCGCAGCGCAGCACGTTTGCCGAACACGCGAGCATCCTGCGTGATGGCGATGTTTTTTTCGTCTTCAACAAAGCCAAAATAATCCTTCGCGACCCGCACGACTGCTTCGTCAATTTCCACGGTCTCGATCACTGCGCTTGGAATCAGATCTCGAAGGGCCATGGGCAATGTGCCTCCACCCAACCCAATAATTAAAACCCGCTGGGGATTAGGGTTTAGCAGCAGGCTGGCTAGGGACATTTTGGTGTAAGAGAACACCATTTTTTTTGGGTTATTAAGATTGATGCAAGTCTGAGTACTGTCGTCACGTTTCTGAGTGAACTTGAGACAGCGGGTGCTGAAGGTATCTTCAACGATGATGCGCGTATAAACGGATCGCTCTTGGTGTATGACCTTAGCGTGGGTTGAAACCGAAAATCCAAGCACGGCGACAATCGATGCAAAACAAAGAGACTTTAGTAGCTTACTGAGTGCCACGATCGCTCCTCTCTATGGTCGGTAACCTGCTCATCTTATTCTTTTTTCCCTCAGTCTTTTACCGAGCATGACATGACTCGATTGTCCAAGCGAACAACCCTTCTTCGGTTCTAGATTAAAGGGCCTGACGGTGACAATTCACTTGGCTGCAATTGACGGAGGTGATCGAGACGTAGTGACTGCGTATCTATCCGTTTTTTTAAAAAGAAATCCGATTAAAGGCTCGGTTCTGAGAAGCGGCTCACAGTCTCAAAGAGGTCGTTTTCGGCAATGATATCCATACTAACTTGGTGGTTTTGGCGCCCCTTGAGGTTGCGAAATTGTGCTGGGGCATAAAGCATTTTTGCTTGGCCCATAAAAAGATGCGTTAAAACACCAAGTTCAAGCAAATCAAAGGAAAAAACTATGAGTAAGATTTATGCAATCGCGATGCTGGCCTGTGCTTCATTTTTGGCGGGTTGTGAAGCCGAAATGGGCGGTGCGGATTGGTGTGCAGC
>JAQWIX010000016.1 GCA_029248675.1 Pseudomonadales bacterium
GGGTTCGATCCTCAAGCCTGCACCGTAGTGAACGCTCTGGGCCAGCAAAGCCAAGACATCGCCATGGGCGTAGACGAGTCGGCAAATCATGAACAAGGGGCTGGCGATCAGGGCTTAATGTTCGGCTACGCGTCAAACGAAACCGACGTACTTATGCCGGCTCCCATCGTGTATTCCCACCGATTGGTGGAGCAGCAGGCCAAAGCCCGCCGCAGCAGCCTGTCGTTTTTGCGCCCGGACGCGAAGAGTCAGCTGACCTTCCGCTATGACGAAACTGGAAAGCCTATGGGTATCGAAGCGGTAGTCCTGTCGACCCAGCACTCGCCGGACGTGGATCAGGCCACCCTGCGCGAGGCGGTCATGGAAGAAATCATCAAACCCGTGCTACCTCAGAACTGGGTATCCAAGGACACCCAATTCCACATCAATCCCACAGGCCAATTCATTATCGGCGGCCCGGTGGGGGATTGCGGCCTCACTGGACGCAAAATCATCGTGGACACCTATGGTGGCATGGCACGTCACGGTGGTGGCGCATTCTCGGGCAAGGACCCCTCCAAGGTTGATCGGTCCGCCGCCTACGCCGGCCGCTACGTGGCCAAGAACATTGTCGCCGCTGGATTGGCCGAGCGCTGCGAAATTCAGGTCAGCTACGCCATTGGCGTTGCAGAACCCACGTCCATCAGTGTTGAGACCTATGGCACCGGTAAGCTTGCAGACAACGAAATCGTTCAACTTGTGCGTGAACACTTTGATTTGAGGCCCAAGGGCTTAATCGCGATGCTGGATCTCAAGCGTCCCATTTATGAACAGACCGCCGCCTATGGCCACTTTGGCCGGACTGGCGATGACTTCACTTGGGAGCGCACAGACAAAGCAGACGCGCTGGCAGCAGCCATCGCTTAATTACAGGACTCGCAACGATGAGTTCTTTTAGGACTCATCATGGCGCCAGAGCAAGACAGCAATCAATCCCACCCCCAAAGCTGCTTGAGCTTCGAGTTTTTCCCGCCCAAAACCGAAGCGGCCATGGATCGACTGGTCACCGGGCCGGCGATGAAACTGGCGGGGTTTAACCCGGATTTCGTCTCAGTAACCTATGGTGCAGGAGGGGCTACTCGAGGGGGTACACCAGCCTTAGTGGGCAAACTCCTGGATGCCGGACTGAGCTGCGTGCCCCATTTGTCATTTGGCGGCAGCACGGCAGATGAACTAAACACCCTAGTCGACCAATACAAATCCATGGGCATCAAGCAGCTACTGTGCCTGCGAGGTGATAATCCCGCCGAGGGAACCGACCAGCACATTTACGCCAAGGACTTGGTTCAATACATTCAAAAGCACTACCCCGAAGATTTTGAGTTGGTCGTCGCCGCCTACCCGGAAGTACACCCGGACGCTGCAAACGCCAAGGAGGATTTAGGCTACTTTGCGGACAAAGTGCGTGCAGGAGCCAGCTCGGCCATCACCCAGTACTTTTATTCGGCGGATGCCTACGGCTACTTTTTGCAAAGTTGCGCAAACGAAGGGCTGTCCCTTCCCATCCACGTTGGTGTCATGCCAATTACCAACATCGACGCTCTCGAGCGCTTCAGCGCCAAGGCAGGAGCAGACATTCCACGATGGCTGTCAAAGTCTATGGCTACCCATGCCGGGCATGAAAAAGATCTCATCGCCTTTGGCGTGGACATAGTGACTAATCTTTGCGAGAAACTGCTGCAAATGGGTGCACCTGGGCTACACTTCTACACACTCAACCGTTGGGGAGCGAGTAGCCAAATCTGTCGCAATCTGGGCTTTCTCGAAACATAACTTGTCACGTCTAAATCGTTTTTATATGCCCGGCGAACATACTGCCGGCCAAGTCCTACAGCTCGACGCCGAGCGCTCGAACTATGCGTGCAAAGCCCTGCGCCTAGCCGACGGCGATGCCTTGGACATTTTCAACGGGGTCGGTGGCCTGTATCGCTGCGAACTCGTTGAAGCCCATCAACGCCGGGCAAAAGTCCGGGTAGACGAGGCCGTGCCGGTACCCTCTCCCTCGGGACTGGCTCCATCCGTGGCTATTGGTTTGCTCAAGGGACAGGCCATGGACCGAGCCATTCAACAAGCCACCGAGTTGGGCTCCAAGGACATTTGGTTGCTTCAAGCACAACGAAGCAACGTATCTCTCAAAGACGGACGTATAGAGCAAAAGCTCGAACACTGGCGACGAATCATTGCCTCGGCCTGTGAGCAATGTGGCCAGCTTTGGATGCCTAATCTCCAAGGTCCCATCTCCGTTTCACAGAGCCTTGAGCTCGTCTGCGATGACCTAGAAGGTGTTGTCTTTGATCTCGATGGCAAAGTCCTACCAGCAACTAGGGAGCCTAAGCCTCGCCTGATTTTTATTGGCCCAGAAGGTGGTTGGAGCGATGAAGAACGGGCAAGCTTTCAGCGGCACCAGATCACGACCTATCGTTTAGGGTCCACGGTGCTACGAGCAGAAACCATGCCAGCGGTAGCATTGGCCTTGATTCAACAGGCCCAAAACTGGGCTTAAATCCTAGCCCAAACGATGGAGTAGCTTGTGGGCAATGCGCGCCAAACTCTCCAGTTCTGCTCGCAGATCCTCGTCCACTGCCGTCTCATCGACCCGGCCAAGGGCATCCGCAACTAACGGTGGAACCGCCTCCAGCACCGTTGCTAACTGGGCGTTTACGGCCGTCCCCGACCCTGGGGAATAGTCTTCCTGCGCCTCATCATCCAACATCTCGAAGCTGCCGCCTGAGGCTAAAACATCCGCTCGCTCAATAACCCGCTCGTAAGCCGCATCATCAATTTGCGAGGTTTGTTCTGAACCAGCTTGCGGCAGCGAAAGGGTCTCTAACAAAACTAGCGCCGCCCGCGAGACCTGAAGGTGATCCTGACTGGGTGCGAGGGTCCCATCCAACAAGCGGTCCAGCATGTTCATCAAAGACTCGCTGATTTCCCTGGCATCAGCCCAAGAAAGCAATTGGGCCAAGCTATGAATCTGAGCAAAACCTTCGCGCAGACTTTCAAATGCTGGTGTACCCCTAGCCGACTCTTGCTGCCAAGCATCCAAGGCTGTGGCTATTGTTCTAAGCGCCGCAAACCAGTTTTCTTCGTGGGGCGTGGCGGCCCCCAAGGTGGCCAAATCTGCCTCAATGTCCGGTAATACGGGGTCAAGCAGGGCCTGCACCAAAACCAGTCCGTCAGCATCCACTGAGGCTCTGCCATCCAACTGCTTAAGTACCTTCCCCACATCCCGCAGCAACCCAAAGGATCGACTCGTCAGTGCTAGCTGGCCGCCTCGCTGAGCCGACAACCAACGATGAATTGGTTTCCATTGATCAGGGGCCGCAGTCAATCCTGCCATTTGCTTAACTGCGTTTTCAATCAGCTCAAATCCTGCCCGCCGATCTTGATCAACAATGATCGAAAGCAGCCCTCGCTCGTACTCTTGCCTCAAGCGTTTTATTTCTTGGACTGGGATGGATGTGGCCATGGTAGCTTGATCTCGCGGTGACTTAGTTCGTTAGGTATCTGCGAGATACCGCAACAGCTGCATCATACCCGTCTGGCGTTTTGGCTCCAGATCAACTGGGATCTTCCTCGATGGATCTGCCTCAATCCATTTGCGTCGTTGGCCCAACAATCGTTACCGTAGCGCTTTACCAATCTGCGGAACCCGCCATGACTAAAATCGCTTTTCTGATGGATCCCATTGAATCCCTCGCGATCAAGAAGGACTCTACCCTCGCTATGATTCGCGCAGCGCAGCTGCGTGGTCTTGAGGTGTTTTATCTCCGCCAAGAGGATCTGATGATTAGCGAATCTCGCGTACAGGCCAGCTTACGAAGCCTGACCCTAAACGATGCGTTTGTGGAAAAACTGGATCCCGAGACTGTCGATCATGGCGCAAGTCGTTGGTATGAGCTTGGCGAGCCTCAGCAGCAACCGCTTGCCGACATGGACATTGTCATGATGCGCAAAGATCCACCCTTCGACATGGAGTATATTTACACCACCTATCTTCTTGAAATGGCCGAAAACGAAGGCGTGAGAGTGGTCAATCGACCCGGCGCCTTACGAGACTGCAACGAAAAACTTTTCGCCACCACCTTTCCCCAGTGCTGTCCGCCGCTCATCGTCAGCCGACGTATGGATGTGCTCAAACGCTTCCATTTGGAACACAAAAACGTCGTGTTCAAAAAACTCGACGGCATGGGCGGAGCATCGATCTTTCGAGTAATGGAGTCAGATCCGAATCTGTCAGTGGTTCTGGAGACCCTAACCAACAGCGGGAAAGAACAAATCATGGGGCAGGTCTATCTACCCGAGATTGTTGACGGCGACAAACGCATCCTCATCGTGAACGGTGAGCCGGTACCCTATGCCTTGGCAAGAATTCCGTCCGCCGGCGAAACTCGAGGCAATCTTGCCGCTGGCGGCAGGGGTGAGGGCCGGCCCCTGACGGATCGAGACCGATGGATTGCAGAGCAGGTTGGTCCCGAACTGAAAAAGCGCGGCCTGAACTTTGTTGGTATTGATGTCATCGGTGACTACTTGACGGAAATCAACGTCACATGCCCGACCTGTATTCGAGAATTAGACAGCCAATTTGGCTTGGACATCGCAGGGGACTTGATGGACTCGCTCTTACTCTGACCCATCGGCGCCCCTCGTTATGTATATGGCTTCGGATCGACTGTACTTTACGCTTTTGCTCGCCATCGGCCTGCATGGCGTCGTGCTGCTGGGTTTGAATCTTCGGCCTCCGATCCAACCCATAATTGCCCCTCCGCTGGCGCTGGAGTTAGTCCCCGGGGGTGATGCCCAAACCCAGGCCAGGGAGCAAAAAACCAGCACACCGAAGCCAAAGCAATCCGTGGTGGCCCCAGCTAACCCTGAACCGACCCCTCAGATAACGACTCAGCCACTCGCCAGCGAGCAAGCAACAACCAAACAGCCAAAACTAAACCCACCGAGTAGACCCAGAACGCCTGAGAACCTAAATCCGACTCTGAAACTAGACCCCAGTCGGGTAGCCCAACAAATTGCAGCCCTAGATGACCGGCGCAGATTGGAGCTGGGCGACAGCCGTACTCGCCACCTGAGCAATGCAGGAACACTGAGTTCGGCAGAGAGCGCCTATTTGGCCATGTGGCGTCGCAAATGTGAACGTATCGGGTCCAGCAATTACCCCTCAGACAACCTTCAAGGTGAACTGACCCTAAACATTGTTATTCATCAAAGCGGCCAGCTACTGGACGTTTCTCTGCTTCGCTCATCGGGACACCCGGCTTTAGACAAAGCCGCATTAGCCACAGTCCGCCAAGCATCACCCTATCAACCCTTCAACGTTGAGATGCGCAAGCGCTATGATCGGCTATCCTTTACACGCACCTGGCAATTCAGCCGGCGCAGCACGCTGATTAACTAAACTCAATGCCGAGTCCAGCAATCAGAAACCGTATGAACATGGGCACTTGCTCTGGAAAACTATGAATCTGACCAACCATTTTTTGCTCGCCCTACCTACGTTGCAGCAGGACTATTTCGCCGCAACGCTGACATATATTTGCGAGCACAGCGCTGACGGTGCCATGGGAATCGTGGTCAACCAGCCATCGGACATCAGCGTATTCGAGCTACTCAATAACCTAGGCCTTCAGCCCAGCAGGCGCTGGATCGATGACCCGGTAATCGCCGGCGGCCCAGTATCGACGGACCGAGGCTTTATGCTCTACGCCGCGGAGGACACCTACGAATCATCACTGACGGTCACAGATGGGGTACACCTAACTAGTTCGCTAGAGTCACTGCGAGCCGTTGCCGATAACGAGGGCCCGGAGCAGTTTTTGATCGCGCGAGGGTACGCGGGCTGGAGCGCCGGCCAGCTGGAATCGGAAATAGCCCGCAACGTTTGGCTAACGGTAGAAGCCAGCCAGTCCATCTTGTTCGAGCAACCCTTCGAGCAACGCTTGGACGCTGCTGCAAAGACCCTAGGTGTCGAGTTAAGCCTCGTGGCACCGGAAGCTGGCTACAGCTAATGAAAGCAAAGCCAGTATCGTCACTAATTGGAACGACTTATGAATGAGGGCTATGTGCTCGGCATAGATTTCGGTCTTAAGCACATCGGCATTGCCGTAGGCCAGACGGTTACCCGAACCGCCAGCGGCTTAGTGACCTTGGCTGCTAAAAATGGCAAGCCCAACTGGGCCGAACTGAGTGAGCTAATCCAACAATACCGGCCCATCGCCGTCGTAGTTGGTCTACCCCTAAATATGGACGATACCCCTTCTGAAATGTCTGAACGTGCCACCGGCTTTGCACAAGAACTTTCCTTACATACACGCCACCCAATTTTTCTCGCTGACGAACGACTCAGTTCATGGGCAATTAGGTCCTCAGAAGACGGGGCCGATGACGGCATTCACAATGCGTCTGCTTCCTTGATCGCCCAAACCTTTTTAAATGATCCAGCCAACTGTCAGCGCATTGGCGAGGACGTCTAACCTCTACTTACTCAGGAGCTTTCTATGGTCTCTGCCATCGATAACGGCTTTGATACGCGACTCGATCAGTTAAACGCGAGGATCCTGCGAGCCTGCCAAGAGTGTGGTCGAGATCGGCGGTCGGTTCACTTAATCGGCGTCAGTAAGACCAAGCCAGCAGCAGATGTCATCGCTGCCCACAGTGCTGGTGTTACCGACTTTGGCGAAAACTACTTGCAGGAAGCCATCGACAAAGTCGGTCAGCTAGCCCACCTGGATCTGACATGGCATTACATCGGAAACATTCAGTCGAACAAGACCAAGGATATCGCCAGCCACTTCGACTGGGTGCACACCGTAGATCGCGCAAAGATCGGTAAGCGTTTGAGCGAACAGCGTCGAAGTGAACGCCCCCTGCAAACCCTCATTCAGGTCAACATTGATGACGACCCCAATAAAGGCGGCTGCCAAGCCCAGGAGTTGCCGGAACTTGTGGAGGCGCTTGCATCACTGCCCAATCTCGAACTTCGCGGTCTAATGACAATTCTTAGTCAAGGCTCGGATCCTAGGGCAAGCTATGAAAGCGTGGCACAATTGCACCGCGCCGCAGGAACGCTCTTACCGACGGCTGCCCAGCGAGGCTGGAACGCTCTGTCCATGGGTATGTCAGGAGACATGGAGCATGCCATCGCGGCGGGTGCGACCCATATACGCATCGGCACGGCGCTTTTTGGCCAGCGCACTTGAGCCACCGGCTAAGAGATGATTTACGTATCGATTTTGGAACAACGAAAATGACCATTGCTTTTATCGGCGCCGGCAACATGGCTGGCAGCCTTATCAAGGGGCTGCAGAACAGCGGCACACCGGCGCAACAAATCACTGCCGCAGACCCCTTTCAAAAGCAGTTGGACGGCTTCGCCGACTTAGGCATCAATACGACCCAAGACAATGCCTTGGCTGTCGCCAACGCTGACGTGGTCGTTCTGGCAATAAAACCGCAAATTACTGGCCGCGTTCTGACCGAACTGCCGGCTCTGGCACCAGACCAATTGGTGATCTCCATCGTCGCAGGCATCGACATGCGCAGCCTGCAGGACTGGTTGCCGGACAATCAACCCATTGTTCGCTGTATGCCTAACACACCAGCCCTGCTAGGGGCTGGTATCACAGGACTCTATGCCAACGCGTCGGTGACGGATGACCAGCGCGCTGGAGCTGAACAAATCCTTAACGGTGTAGGCTCCAGTGTTTGGGTCGCGGAAGAAGGTCTATTGGATGCGGTAACGGCGGTATCAGGCAGCGGCCCCGCGTACTATTTCTTGCTCATGGAGAGCATGGTGGCCAGTGCTCAGGCTCTTGGGCTGGACGCTGAAACCAGCCGTAAATTGGTGGTTGAGACGGCCCGAGGAGCGGCGCTTATGGCCTGTGAGCCAGAAGCAGATCCAGCAACCTTGCGGCGTAATGTGACCTCCCCCGGAGGCACTACCGAGGCGGCTCTAAACGTCATGTCTGACCAGTCTTTACCTCAAACAGTAGACAATGCCTTACAGGCAGCAGCAGCGCGCGCCAAAACCCTAGCCAAAGAATTTGGGAGCCAAGCATGAACCAGACGCTGTACATGATCGTCGATTTGATCTTTCGCCTTGCGACCATGTTATTCCTAGTGCGGTTCCTGTTGCAGGCCTGTGCTGCCGACTTCTACAACCCCATCAGCCAAGCCGTCGTTAAAGGCAGCGAAGGCATCGCCGGCCCCCTTCGTCGCCTGCTCCCGAAAACCGGACGATGGGATTTTGCGTCCTTGATCCTCGCTTGGCTCATGGGCATCGCGTTTGCTGCCCTGATCACCATGGGCAGTCTCGGCCCCGCACAGTACTTGGTGGCTGGCTTGATTCGAACGCTGACTATCTTGGTGGACTTTTATTGGTGGTCAACGCTGTTGCTGGTAATCGCCAGCTTTGTTACCCAAGGCAATTACCATCCGGCCCTGTCTCTGCTGGAGGAGCTCTTGGCGCCACTCATGACGCCACTAAGAAACATTCTGCCTACCGCAGGCCCACTGGATTTTTCCCCCATGGTTTTGATTTTGTTGCTCTCGATATTGCAACAATCCCTGCCAAGGGCTTACGGGTTGGTATAGACCCATGACGTTTCCAAAGAATTCCGTCGGCTTAGTCACGCCGCAGCGCTATGTCTGCGACACCCCGCTCGCCTTGCAGAACGGCGACACCCTAGACGGCTATGAGCTGGTTTATGAAACCTACGGCAAGCTGAAAGCGGATAAATCTAATGCATTGCTGATCTGTCACGCCCTGTCAGGCCATCATCACGCCGCCGGGTACCACAGTGAGGACGATGCCAAGCCTGGCTGGTGGGACGCCTGCATTGGTCCGGGGAAAGCCATCGACACCGATCGCTTCTTCGTCGTGAGTCTGAACAACCTTGGCGGCTGCCATGGCAGTACGGGGCCACGAACCCTTAACCCAAGCACGGGCAAGAGCCATGGACCGGACTTTCCCAATGTTGTGGTAAAAGATTGGGTTAATAGCCAAGTGGCTCTGGCGGATCACCTTGGTATTAAAACTCTCGCCGCCGTTGTCGGGGGCAGCCTCGGCGGCATGCAGGCCTTACAATGGGCCATCGACTACCCGGATCGCGTAAAAGCCTGTGTCGCTATTGCGTCGGCGGCGAAACTGTCAGCCCAAAACATCGCGTTCAATGAAATCGCACGCCGCGCCATCACCAGTGACCAAGACTTTAATGAGGGCCGCTACTTCGACGCGGAAAAAAATCCGGAGCGGGGCCTTGGCCTGGCACGGATGATCGGCCACGTTACTTACTTATCCGACGATGGCATGGGTACTAAGTTCGGGCGGGATATCAAGTCTGGAGATTTTGGCTCGGGTGCCGATGTGGAGTTTCAGGTTGAAAGTTACTTGAACTATCAGGGCCGGGCGTTCACTCAATACTTCGATGCGAATACTTATCTGCTTATGACTAAGGCCTTAGACCACTTCGACCCTGCTAGAGAAACCAATGGTGACCTAGTCGAAGCGTTCGCTCCGGCTTTGTGCAAATTTTTAGTGCTGTCTTTCAGCTCGGACTGGCGGTTTTCCGCCGAACGCTCACAAGAGATTGTCGACGCCTTGGTGCGCGCCAAAAAGAATGTTGCCAGCGCTGTGATCGAATCTGAACACGGTCACGATTCCTTTCTGCTTCCCATTGAGCGATATGTAGCGGCTCTTGGCACCTTTTTGAATCAGTCCCTTGCCGAACATCCTAACCAAGCCGACGGAGAGCCAATATGACCCTGCGTGGCGATTTGGTTTTGATCCGTGACTTGATAAACGCCAACGCTCGAGTTTTGGATCTTGGCTGTGGTACCGGCGATCTGCTGGCGAACTTGCAGACGACGAAAAACGTAAACGGCTATGGCTTGGACAAAGATCCGGCCAATATTCAGGTCTGCCTTAGTAAGGGCGTTAACGTTATCGAGCAGGATCTGGATACCGGCCTAAGTAATTTCGCCGATAACAATTTTAATATGGTAGTGATGACCGACGCTCTTCAAGCGGTTCGTGATCCACGTGGGCTTCTTCGCGAAATGCTCCGAATCGGCGAGGAATGCGTGGTGACCTTCCCCAACTTTGGCCACTGGCGTTGCCGCCTTCAACTGGGTCTAGGAGGGCAGATGCCGGTTTCCAAACACCTGCCCCATGACTGGTTCAACACGCCCAACATCCATCTGTGTACGACCCAAGATTTTGAGCGCCTGTGTCGCGAAGAAAACTTTCGCATCATTCAGCGCCGAGTTGTGAACACCCAGTACACAGAACACTGGTCCATCCAACTGGCACCAAACCTGTTCGGCAGTCATGCCTTTTATCGTCTCGGGAGAACCGCGTGAGTCTAACCATCAATCGTTGGCAGCGCGTTGCCAAAACAATTCTGCTGTTTGCTGGGGTCTTGGCCGCCCATCCTATTCAGGCTCAGCAGATGCAGCGCTTTGGGGACTATGAGTTGCACTACATCATTATCCCAACCACCACTCTGCAACCTGAGATTGCCCAACGCTACGACATTCAGCGCGGTAAGGATCGGGCGCTGTGCAATATTTCGATCATCGATAAGTCAGGCAAAGGCGTACGCAGCAACTTGGAAGGCGACACCCAAAATCTGTTGGGGCAACGTCAAGATCTAGGTTTCACAGAAGTGGTAGATGGTGATGCCGTCTACTACCTGGCCATCATCCGGCATGCCGACGAGGAAGTGCACCGCCTGAATATCGATGTGCAAACACCCGACGGCATCCGAACCAATCTGCGCTTTAATCAAAAGCTGTATTGGGCAGAGTGATGGATCTAGTTCTTGCCACCCGCAATCAGGGCAAAGTCGACGAAATGCGTCCCATGTTGGAGGTGCTGGGCCTGAATATCATCAATCAAGCGGATACCGATATCCCCAGCCCCGTCGAAGACGGCGCAACCTTCGTTGAAAATGCTTTGATTAAAGCAAGGGCCGTCGCTCTGGCAACGGGCTTACCCAGCATCGCCGACGATAGCGGCTTGGTGGTGCCGACCTTGGATGGCGCCCCGGGTATATTCAGCGCCCGCTATGCAGGCCCGGACGCCACGGATGCACAAAATAACCAAAAACTGCTGAGTGCCTTGGCCGAGCAATCGGATCGAAGCGCCCACTTCTTTTGCTGCATGGTGTTCCTTAAACATGCCGACGATCCGACACCACTGATCGCAAGCGGGCGGTGGCCGGGTGAGATACTGATGGAACCAAGGGGACAGGGCGGCTTCGGTTATGACCCATTGTTTTGGTTACCTGATCAAGGCAAAAGCGCCGCTGAACTGTCTAAAGAAACCAAAAACAAAATTAGCCACCGCGGCAGGGCCTGCGCGACGCTGCTGCAATCTATGCACGCCCAGCTCGCCAGTCACTGATGTTGGATCCCCGGGAATCCGAGGATGTGCTGGGGTTGTACGTGCACTTTCCTTGGTGCGTCAAAAAGTGTCCTTACTGCGACTTTAATTCCCACCCGCTCAAAGCCGATACCGACCAAGCGGCGTATTTGGACGCCCTGATAGAGGACTGGCAAAAGCAGCATGCGACCCTAGGATCCCAACGTTTGCTGGCCGTGCCGTCTCAGCAGTTCACATCGGTGTTTTTTGGCGGCGGCACCCCGAGCCTTTTCGAGCCAAGGCATTTAACGCATTTGTTAGCACAGATACCACACGAAGGCGCTGAGGTGACGCTAGAGGTAAACCCGGGCACAGCCGAGCGGCACAGCTTCAGCGAATTTCGAAGCGCCGGCATCAACCGCCTGAGCCTTGGCGCTCAAAGTTTTGCCGACACCCAACTTCAGCAACTAGGGCGCATTCACCGCAGCACTGAAACCCTCAATGCCTTTGCCAGCGCACGAGAGGCCGGCTTCAACAATATCAACGTGGACCTTATGTGGGGACTGCCGGGACAGACCGTAGAGGCGGCGTTGGCGGACTTGAATCAAGCCATAGAGCTGCAAGCAGAGCACATATCTTGGTACCAATTGACCATTGAAGCGAAAACCGAATTCGCCAAACGGCCACCGATTTTACCCAAGGACAAAATCTTGCAGGACATCGAAGAAGCCGGCTTGGAGCGACTTTCTCAGGCTGGTTATACCCGCTATGAAGTTTCTGCCTTTGCCAAAGATCCTGCCTACTGCCGCCACAATTTGACCTACTGGAGCTTTGGCGACTATCTGGGAATCGGGGCAGGGGCCCACGGCAAGGTCACTTTGAACGGCGACATCCTGCGCACCCAAAGACCTTCCCAGCCTAGGCTCTATCAAAAAGACCCAGAAGGAACACCCTCAACTACAGTGGCGGCGGATCAATTGGTGCTGGAGTTTATGATGAACGCCCTGCGCCTCACCGATGGTGTCCCTCAATCTGTCTTCACCCAGCGAACCGGGATCGAATGGGAACAAATCCAACCGAAATGGTGCGAACTGGTGGCCCTTGGCCTGGTCCGAGAAGATCGATGTGCAACCACAGCCTTGGGCTTGCGGTACTTGGACAGCGTGTTGGAAAAATTCCTAGGGCCCTGAACTACTCTTTCCAATACTCGGCAACCCAAGGCGTTGGCAGAATAAAATGCCGCAGATGTGCATATACGGATCGCTGCCTTTGGCCGTTAAAAGTCGCTTTCAAATGCTCGGCTGCAGACAATGCTGGTTCTCCCTCATGATACCGGCCGTCGATGGCATCTTGAGGGTTCAGATCCCCGGGAAAAATCACCAGCTTGCTGGTATCGGAAAGCTTCGACACTTTGAAGAAATTCAGCGGGAATGTGCGCCGGCACTGCTGACGAAAATGGAGCACCCAAGGCTTTGGCCAGAAGCGCACGCCGCCGGGGGCATTCCGAGTGACGTAACGCTGCTCGTATTTATATTCTTCGGCGATCTCCAAAGGCGACAGTGCAAATCTCTCCAGTAATGGCAACAACTTACCCACTGGAAACCGATACACCGATGTCTGACCCAAGCGCTCTAGTGGGTTACTTGGATTGCGCGCCAAAATCACATCATCCGGGTCGCCAAAAGAGAAAAAAGCGTCCAGATTTCCTGTGACCACTAGGTCCAAGTCCAAGAAAAGCACAGGGCCGGTCAAGTCGGCTAGACCCTCACTCCACAGCCGGCACTTTGGCCAAATGCCCTTCTTTGTGATCGGCAATTCAAAGCTCAACTCAGGTAGCGGCACGGCGCTGACCTCAGGCCTAAAGCCATGGGCATTGTCGGTAAAACAGGTGAAGGTGAAGGGAGGGGTAATATTTCTCGCCACCATGCCGTAGAGCCGGTTGACGTACTCAGCCCCGTACTTGGTGCCCCAGTTTATGCAGATGACCTGCTTTACGGAATGGTCCAACGCTCTTTCCAATTGTCAGTTTTTAGTGCCAGTGCTCTGCAACCCAAGCTGCCGGCTTGAAGCGCCGGTACCACTTTCCGCTGTTTCCAGCGATCGCATCATCAGGGTCAGGCTTGCCATGAAAAACCAGCACCCGCATGTCAGCGGGCTGGACGGTCTCTCGTGCTAGAAACATGGCGAAGGGTTGAATGCAGTGACGTTTAAAGCTGCGACACCAATGATCCGGCCAATACCCCAAAGCCCCCTTGGCATTCATCGCCGCGGACATGTATTCCTGCTCGTTGCGGTGGGTTTTCTTTATCTGGTCGAAGGAACGCTCGAACTCACTGAGCACCTCGGCGTGAGCGCCGACCTGAAATCGATAAACCGACGAATTCCCTGTGCCGTCCTTTTTGATCCAATCTTTGATAATTAAAACGTCGCCGGGGTAGTCGAAAAAATCATCCAGGCTACCCGTGATAATCAAATCCAGATCCAAGCAAAGCACCTGGCCCTTCAGGTCATAAAGTTCTTCAGCAAAAACCGCCAGTTTGTTCCAGCCACGCTCGGGACCTGCTAGATCCACATTTAGCTCTGGCAGTGGGAAGACCTCGATGTCCTCATGCAGCCCAGCGCTATCTTCCGTTAGACAAACAAAGCGAAAAGCACGCTGCATGTTGCGGGCAACCATAGAATAGAGCGTGTTTACAAATTCCGCCGAATACTTGGTACCCCACTTCATGCAAAGCACGTTTGCCACTTCTGTATCCGCCATGGAAAGCCTCCTCGGGCCACAACCGTTTGTCACCGGATTTGATCCGTCACCTAAGCGCGCAGCCTGCTACATCACGGGCATCAGTGCCAGCGAAGATTGATCGGAATAGGGCGAAACGCCAACGAATCAGGCCAAGTGTTGCGGTGAACAAAACACACTCGCACTCAGAAGATGCGCTAAGTCGCAGGTGCTACAGCGACACTCGCCGGTACTGCAGATCGCGTATCTCATGACCCAGCCGTTGACCACGTGCCTCGAACTTCGTTACATCGCGCACGCCGTCAGATGAGTTGGTGAGGGTTGAAGAAGCGTCCTGACGAATGTGGTCCGCCAGCAGCTCGAAGCCGGGATGTTCGGCAAAGTGTTCCACCATCCATTCGGCGTATTCAGCCCAATCGGTGGCTAGCCGCACCAGACCATGGTCTTTCATGGCGCCATGAAGCTGTTGGAGGAATTCCGGCTGAATCAGACGACGTTTGAAGTGGCGTTTTTTAGGCCAAGGGTCCGGAAAAAAAATTCGCACCTCGTCAATACTCTGCTCTGGCAAACGCTCCAGCAAAAGCTGAGCAGGCTCATCTACCAAACCAACGTTATCGAGACTTTTCTTTTGCAGGCGGGACAGCATAGATCCAATGCCGGGCTGGTAGAGTTCAACCCCCAACAAAAACCAATTCGGCTGCTGCTCCGCCCAAGCCAACAGCTCGTAGCCCATGCCAAATCCGATTTCGACGCCAAGAGGGCGTTGATCCAACTCGCCGGACCAGCGGTACCTGTCAGTCAACGCGTCCAGTGCTTGAGCCTGAGCCTTAGTAAACCGGCCCCGCCGACGAATGTAGTTGAAGGCGGTCTCTGGGTGCTCTTTGCCAGAGTCGTTGTCGCTAGGGTTCATTCGCTATCTCCCCGTGCTGCCGCCTTAACTCCTGCCCAACACAGACACAGCCAGCCGCTGATCAAACAAAGGCCACCCAGCGGTGTCACAGGGCCAAGCCAAGTAGCGGACGTTAGGACCAGTGCATAGATGCTGCCACTGAAGCCCAACGTACCAACACAAAAGAGCATTCCGGCAGTTTTTAGGATCCGCGGCCCGTTGTTGAGCAGCCATTGGCCACTGAGCAACAGCGCTAGGGCGTAGTACATCTGATAGGAAACCCCAGTCTGCCATGTGGCTAATTGGGACGCTGATAAGGTCTGGCTTAAACCATGGGCAGCAAAAGCGCCCAGTAAAACCGAAAGGAGGCCAAAAAGGCCTCCTGCAATCAACATGATTTTTGCCGCAAACTCCGACGTCACCGTCGCCTCCAAACCTGCTCGAATCTTACAAAGCTACGCGGAAATCGCTGTTTTCAGTTTCGTCATGGCATTTTTCTCGAGTTGGCGAATCCGCTCTGCGGAAACCCCGTACTCGGCGGCCAGTTCGTGCAGAGTGGCCTTGTCATCGCTAAGCCAGCGTTGCTGCAAAATGTCACGGCTGCGTTCGTCTAAGTTCGCTAAGCCCGCACTCAAACGCAGATGCATGTCCTGATCACTGCTGGCGTCTGCCACGAGATCCGCCGGATCCGGTGCGGCTGAGGGCAGATAGTGAACGGGAGCGGTGGCTGTTTCATCATCGCTGCCATATCCGTCAAACGCCATATCGTTGGCGCTGAGCCGGCTCTCCATGCGCGTCACTTCTGCGCAGGGCACCCCCAGCTCATCTGCGATAGCCTCGGTCTCTTCGACGCTCAGCCAAGTGGTGGACTTTTTTGCGCCGCGAAGATTAAAGAACAATTTTCGCTGGGCCTTCGTTGTGGCGACCTTGACGATTCGCCAGTTGCGCAAAATGTACTCATGCATCTCTGCCTTGATCCAATGCACGGCAAAAGAAATCAAGCGCACACCAACGGTTGGGTCGAAGCGTTTCACCGCCTTCATCAGGCCCACATTGCCCTCTTGTATTAGATCCGCCTGAGACAGCCCGTAGCCCTTATAGGAGCGCGCCAAGTGCACTACGAAGCGCAAGTGACACATAACAAGCTCACGAGCCGCCGCCAAATCGCCTTCGTCGTGCAGTCGGTGGGCAAGGGAGCGCTCTTCTTCTGGGGTGAGAATCGGGAACTGGCTGATGGTTCTTAGGTAGGCGTCGAGATCAGCTCCCGGCGCCATACTCGTCAATTTCATTACATCTGTCGTCATGGTTTTAGCCCTCGTTGGGTCTCTTTCCGTTTTACTAGCCTGTTATAACGTTGTCGGCATTTTCGGCTTTTCTGCCTTATTTGCCTAACTTGCGGCTTTAGAGTCATTTTCGCCGCGGTCTCGCTATGGCTTCGCGCGTCCATTTCAGCAGCCCGTTTCAGCAATTCATTTCGCTCGAATGGAGCGACCTGCGTGCTACTTTGGGTAACAATCGAAAGGATGTTAGCACTCGAGAGAGGAGAGTGCTAACCCGATTTTGAGACATAAATCAGGTAATTAGCACCCAAATTGAAATCGGCCCAAACCACGGGCGGGCGACGGTCATTCGACATTACTAGGAGGCGTCGTTGGTCAGGTGACCCAATCGTTGAGACAACGCCAGCAACGCCCCCAATATCCCCATTAACCAACCGGCCAAGACGACTGTTAGCAGAAAGCTGGGAGTAAAGCCGGCCAGCGAAACGCCGACCTGATAAGAGATCAACAGAGATTGCAGCGGGGCTTCTATCTGATCGAGAAACAACGCAATGAGCAAAATCGCCATAATGCCTCCCCCAACGCCGTAGGAGGCCCCAAAGTAAAAAAACGGACGCCGCATTTGCGACGCCGTAGCTCCCACCAAGGCCAATACACGCAACTCTGCCAATTTAGATTCAATGGCTAAACGCACCGACGCAAAAGTCACCAACACCGCAGCCACAAGCAAAATCACGGACAACCCACCGCCCACTCGATTCGCCAGCTTCCCCAAATCACGCAAACGTTCAATCCAGGCGGACTGAATTTCCACATCATCTACTCCGGGCATTGCCAGTAGCTGGCGACTTAGAGCGTCGAGCTGCAAATAACTGGCGTCGGCTTCGAGCACCACAGAAAACGAGGCTGGAAGCGGATTGGTTTCTATTGCCGCTAAGGCTGTACGCAAGAACTCCGAGTCATCGCTCTGGGTCAGCAGCTGGTCCAGCGCTTCTTCGGGGGAGGTCAGAACTAAGCGCTGCACCGTGTCTTCCTCTTGAAGCTGGGAAGCTAGGCCGCTCACCTGGGAGTCTGTCGCGTCAATGTTCATGTAAACCGTCAACCCCGCAGTACCCTGCCACTGGCCACCGAAGGCCTGCAAGTTACTCTGAGCTATCCAAAGCAGGCCGGGCAGGGTCAGTGCGATCCCCACCATCAGCCAAACCAGAAAACTGCGAAGAATCCGTTGGCTGACAAAGGTAGCCGTATCGGATGCCACCCGCCGATGATCGGCCACCCAAGCTCGAACTGCGCTGCCTTTAGGCTTTGCTGCAAGGCTCGCAGCACTGGCGGCGCCGTTCCGATCCGGCGCAGTCATTCCGCCCCTCCCTCATCGGGCCGCGCGGTATCTTGAACCAAGGTCCCTTGAGACAGATGCAAAATGCGGCAACCCTGATCTTTGATTAGATCAATATCATGGCTGGCGACCAGAACCGTTGAACCCAAATCCCGGAATTGGTGGAACAAGGCCATCACCTGCCGGGACAAAAACGGATCCAAATTGCCCGTAGGCTCGTCGGCCAAAATAATGCGCGGCCGCGTCACCACAGCACGAGCAATACCCACCCGTTGCTGTTCGCCGGTGGACAAATGTCGAGGCAATAGTCCGCCTTTGTCGCTCAAATCGACGGTGGCTAATGCGCCCCGGACGCGACGAGCTGCATCCTTGGCCGAAATCGGATTTAGCCGCAGGGGCAGGGCTACATTTTCAAAAACCGTTCGATCCGGCAGTAAATTGTGGTCCTGCAACACAATGCCGATCTGGCGTCGATACCAAGGCATCTGTTTAGCGCTAAGCTGTTTCAGGTCGCAGCCATCGACCATCACCCGACCAGACGTTGGTGATTCTATGCCGATCAACAGCTTCAACAGCGTGCTTTTACCCGCTCCGGAGTGCCCGGTAAGAAACGCCATGGTGCCCTGCTCAATGCCCAGCGAAACATCAGACAGACCTTCTTGACCATTATCAAAGCGCCGAGTGACGTGCTCGAACTGCAAGAATGCCATGGTCAGACGGCTTCGGTGGTTTGAAGTAATGCGGCCACAAAGGGCTCTGGCTCGAAGACACGAAGATCCTCTATACCTTCACCCACACCGATGAAATAGATAGGAATGTCTTTCAACTCTGCAGATTGAGACGCCAAGGCAAAGAGCACACCCGCTTTCGCCGTGCCATCCAGTTTGGTTACCACCAAACCGGTTATCGGCACCGCTTCGTTGAATAGCTTTACCTGACTCAGCGCGTTTTGCCCAACGCCACCATCGAGAACCAAAATAACTTCGTGGGGAGCATCGGGATCTAAGCGTTTAACCACGCGCTGAATCTTGGCAAGTTCATCCATCAACTGAGCCTTGGCCTGCAGCCGACCCGCGGTATCTACCAGAAGCACGTCGACGCCCTTAGCTTGTGCACTTTGTACCGCGTCGAAGGCAACGGACGCGCTATCGGAGCCCTGAGCTTGGGCCACCACTGGAACGTCTTCTCGTTGCCCCCATGCTTGGAGTTGCTCTACCGCTGCCGCGCGAAATGTATCCCCTGCCGCCAACATGACGTTCAAGCCTTTATTTTTGTAGCGCTTGGCTAGTTTGCCGATGGTGGTTGTTTTCCCCACACCATTCACGCCCACGAAAAACACAACCTTCGGCATGGCCTCAGGTTGTCTGGGTTCAATGACCAGGGGTTTCACAACATTTGCCAGCCGCTTAACTAACAATTCGTTTAAGGCTTCGTAGAGGGCCGTCATATTGGCTAACTCCCGTCGCCCAGCTCTAGCGGTGAGATCGCTGATGATCGCCTGAGTGGTTTCCATACCCACATCGGTCATTAACAGCGCAGCCTCCAGATCTTCCAAGGCACCCTCATTGATCTCTTTTTCGCCGAGGATTAAGTTGCCTAGCCCCGTCGCCAACTGAGCCCGGGTTTTGGATAGCCCCGAACGAAGCTTGCCAAAGAAACCCTTGGGTTCGGCAGACTCCGAGGCAGGCGTTTGGTTATTTGGCTCAGTCATCTTTCAGCGTCTCTGGTGGCGTAGCAATTTGGCAGTAGTCCTGCCCATCGTTTGTCATCCCAAGATTCTATAGCATCCAGGTCTGAAACTTAGCGCTCGGATGACAGCCATTGAAAAAAAAAGTCCGCTCCAAAAAATCTCAAGAAGTCCGCATCAATAGCGGTCGCTTACGGGGCAGAAAAATCGTGTTCCCCGATGTGGAAGGTCTAAGACCTACTCTTGGGCGTTCTCGAGAAGCGCTGTTCAACTGGCTCCGCCCCATGTTGCCAGAAACCACATGCCTGGATCTGTTCGCCGGATCAGGCGCCCTTGGCATGGAAGCGGCCTCTAATGGAGCGAGCCACGTCACATTTGTCGAGCAACAACGCCAAGTTGCCGACTGTCTAAGAAGCTCTCTCGAAACACTGGACCTGCTAGACCAATCAACTTTGACAGTCGGCGATGGCTTAACGGTCTTAGGCCAGTCCAGCGAGCCCTTCGACGTAATCTTCGTGGACCCTCCCTTTGCCGCCAATGAACTGCTGGAGCAAACTCTTGAGTTGATCGCTGAGCGCAAGCTCCTGGGTCAATGGCTGTACTTGGAACACGATCAAACTCAAAAGGCCTCTGTCGAAGCGCTTCTGACCGGACTCGAACTTGCGATTCACAAGTCCACAACGGCGGGCACCACCAGCAGTCTGTTGATTGGGCATCCCTGAAGCCCTTATCAAATCACTGCAGCCGAGTCTAATTGCAGATGTTTAGGGCCAGCGGTAGCATCCGGCTAAAACATGAATGTTGATCAACACTCGACCGTTTAGTAAGGAAAACGTGACATGCCAGAACGCATCGTGGTCTACCCCGGATCATTTAATCCCATTACCAATGGCCATACCGATTTGGTTGAGCGTGCTCTAACACTTTTTGACCACGTGGTCCTCGCCATTGGCACTTCAGCCCAAAAAGATCCTTCGGTTGCTTTGAAAGATCGTATGGAATTATGCCGAGAAGTACTGGCCCCCTACGGCGACCGAGTCTCGGTAGACGGGTTCAACAGCTTGTTGGTGGACTATGTTCGCTCCAAAAACACCCGGTTCGTGCTTCGAGGTTTGCGCACGGTCACTGACTTCGATTACGAATTCCAAATGGCCGAAATGAATCGCTCCCTAGACCCAGAGATGGAATACGTATTCTTGCCAACGTCCCGGGACTGCTCGTTTATCTCATCCACCTTAGTTCGTGAAATCTCTGCACTGGATGGAGACATCTCACAGTTCGTGCACCCCGCGGTCATCGCCGCCATGACGAAAAGCTAGGGACGAAAAGCTAGGGACAAAGAGCTAGCGGCGAATCGACAGCTAGCCTACGGGTTTCTGCCAACCGGAAAAGGTCTGACATGCTGGGCAGTAAACAGTACTGCGCTGACCAAGGATCTGCAGCTTCAGGGTGGTCGAGCAAATCCGGCATGGCGCGCCTTGTCGGCCATACACGTTCAAACTTTGCTTGAAGTACCCGGGTTGCCCATCGGAACCCACAAAGTCCCGAAGCGTGGTTCCTCCCACTTGAATGGCGTTAGCCAGAATCTGACGAATGGCATCGGCCAAATGCCCATAGGCTAGACGACTGACCCGGTAGGCAGCGGTGGAAGGCCGGATCCCGGCACGAAATAGCGCCTCGGCTGCGTAGATATTGCCCACACCTACGACGATTTTACCGTCCATAATGTGGTTCTTAACCGCCACTCGGCGCTTTCGCGACGTCGCAAACAGATGGTCACCGGAGAATTCGTTGCTTAACGGCTCAACACCCAGGTTTTTCAACAACCAGTGGGCTTCAAAGGGGTGTTCGGCGTAGTGAAAACTGCCAAAACGCCTTGGGTCGTTGTAGCGTAGCCAAGGTCCGCCTTTGATCTCAATATCTAGGTGATCGTGCAGGCGAGGGGTCTCATCGGGCTGCACCACACGCAGGCTGCCAGACATGCCCAAGTGCGCTATCAACGCCCCAGCATCGGTTTCGATCAAAATGTATTTGGCGCGTCGGCTGACGCTTCTGACAACGCTACCCGCAAGATGGTCGGGTAGCTCTACGGGCCATCTAAGACGATGGTTGCGCACACGGATCCGCTGGATCGTGTGCCCTGCAAGAAAGGGCTCAATCCCCCGTCGAGTCGTTTCGACTTCCGGGAGCTCGGGCATTTGCTACTTAATCTTGCCTTCTTTGTAGATCACGTGCTTGCGGACAACGGGATCGTACTTTTTGATCTCCATTTTATCCGGCGTGTTCTTCTTGTTTTTATCCGTGGTGTAGTAGTGGCCTGTGCCAGCACTGGAAACCAACTTAATCTTGTCTCGCATAATACTTTCCTTTTGCTCCGGGGCGCTTCTTAGACCTTGTGTCCCGCTGCGCGAACATCTTTTAACACCTCGTCGATGCCTTTCTTGTCGATGATACGCATTCCATTGGATGACACACGAAGCTTCACATAGCGCTTTTCCGATTCCACCCAAAAACGGTGGTCGTGAAGGTTCGGCAGAAAGCGACGACGCGTCTTGTTCATCGCGTGGCTGACGTTATTTCCAGCCATTGGGCGCTTGCCCGTGACCTGACATACTTTGGACATAATTGGAGTCCCAAAAAAATTGAGGCGCGTTTATACCAAAGTGGCGCGAACAGGGCAACAAAAGCCGCTGTAAAGGGCTGAATTTGGGGCCGAATAGCCTTTCGTGGCCCTTCTACTTGGTACTTGTTGGCACTTGGGCGGCCAATCATGGGCCTTCTGGTCCAGAGCCGATCTTGCCAACCTTTATTTCGTCTGAATTTCATATTTCGTCTGGATTTAATCCGCATACCAGTCAGCGCTCTGCTCATGGGCTAACAGCCTTCTTTTAATCCACTTTTTTACTCCGCCTTCTGCTGATCCCACTTCTTCCAATTAACCCGCTCTTCATCAACCTGCTCTACATCAACCTGCTCTTCAGCGGCTCTCTTCACGGCAGTTCCCGCCATCTGGGCCGTATTTCGCCAAAACCGCTGGAAGGCGGCCTTCGGCGGCTAAATCAGCCCCCGGCTATGAAGGGAAACCCAGCCTCCTGCGCCAACGATCACATGGTCAAGTAGGCGGATTTCCACTTGATCCAGCAGATCCGAAAGCGAACGCGTCAGAGCAATATCCGCCTGACTGGGTTCTGCGTTACCCGATGGATGGTTGTGACTGACGATGACGGCTGCCGCGTTCAGCTCTAACCCCCGCTTTAAAACCTCTCTAGCGTGGACGTGAGTACGATCAATGGAGCCTCGGAACAACACCTCAAAGCCCAGCAGCTCGTGTTTGGCATTCAAAAACAGACAGGCAAATGCCTCATGGGGCAAGCTGCCCATCCGTTTGCGCAGATAGGCGCCCACGGCTCCGGGATCCGTAAATTTTTGCGATTGAATGAGATCGGTTTCGGCATCCCGGGCCGCAAGTTCTTGAATGGCCTTTATCTGGGTGGCCTTGGCCAAACCGACACCGCGAACTTTCAGCAAATGGTGCAAAGGAGCAGACAGCACGCCGCCAATACCCCCAAACTCAGAAAGCAAACGGCGGGCCAACTGGACGGCATCTTCTCCGGGCACCCCGCTCACCAGGCAAATACCTAGGAGCTCCGCCGTGGACATTTGCCCAGCGCCATACCGACTCAATCGCGCCCGAGGCTGTTCTTCTTCCACCCAGTTAGCAATAACGCTGCCAACCCCTTCAGTGTTAACCTTGTGACTTCGGTCAACCAAGGGCTGCTCAGAGGCTTTACAGTCGCTTTTTTGCTGCCTAGTTTCCACAATCAATCACTCGTTCGCGCATCACACTGGGGAAGGGGCCATGCCCAACAACACGTTAAACCTTTCAGGAAAACACATTCTGCTTGGCGTAAGCGGGGGCATCGCTGCGTATAAAGCGCCGATCCTTGTGCGCCGGCTCGTAGAAGCCGGTGCGATTGTGCAGGTGGTGATGACAGCCAACGCCCACCACTTTGTTACCACAACAACGCTTCAAGCGGTGAGCGGTCATGTTGTCCGTGACGACCTGTGGGATCAGGCCGCAGAAGCTGCCATGGGCCATATTGAACTGGCTCGATGGGCAGACCATATCCTAGTCGCGCCAGCCACCGCGGGAACAATAGCTCGGTTAGCCAATGGCGAGGCCTCGGACTTGCTGAGCACCCTATGTCTGGCCAGTAACGCGCCGGTAAGCCTTGCACCGGCAATGAATCAGCAAATGTTTGCCCATCCGGCCGTTCAGCGGAATCTGACCACGTTAAAAACAGACGGCTACCAGATCGTTGGCCCAGACAGTGGTGATCAAGCCTGCGGCGACACTGGCCTTGGCCGGATGACCGAGCCAGAAGAGATCGTACAGGCCCTGAACGCGAGCAGCGCCAAAATTGGCACTGGCCCATTGGCCGGTCAAACCTTGATGGTCACGACGGGACCAACCCGAGAGGCCATCGACCCTGTGCGCTACATCAGCAACCACAGCTCTGGCTTACAGGGTTTGGCCGTCGCTGAGGCCGGGCGGCAGGCCGGTGCGAGGGTGATCTTGATCGCAGGCCCCGGAGTGGACCCGTGTCATGGCGATATCGCCCGATTCAATGTCACCAGCGCACAAGAAATGTACGACCGTGTTCACGAGCACCTGCCCGAAACCGATCTTTTTATCGGCGTTGCTGCCGTAGCCGACTATCGGCCTGCCAACGCTCAGCAGCAAAAGATCAAGCGCCACACCCAAGCCGAGGATCAGGTACAGCTGCCTTTGATTGAAAATCCCGACATCATCGCCTCGGTGGTTCAAGCCCAGCAGGCCAAGGTCGTTGTGGGATTTGCGGCAGAAACCAACGACACCCTGCAAAATGCTCGCGAAAAAAGAGCTCGCAAGAAGCTCGATGCCATCGTGGTCAATGACGTTTCAGATCAACGTATCGGCTTCAATAGTTTGGATAACGCAGTGACCTTGATCCACACCGGCGGCGAGATAGACTTTGGCGTTCAGCCTAAAACGGCTATTGCCGAACAGCTAATTTCCCAGTTGGCAGAGCTATTCGCCCCGAAGTTACAGGCCTAGCGCCCAGAAAACCCGAGCAGCCATTTTAATGCTGCGATACCACCAAACCTTGAGGACATTTTCTACGCCATGAGCGACACACCAGCAAAACCCAGCATTGATCCTGGCATCTTTCGCGCCTACGACATTCGTGGCATCACCACGCAAAACCTCACGGAGCAAGTGGTGTATTGGATCGGCCGCAGTTTTGCCACCGCTGCGCTGGCAGAAAGTCAATCCACCGCCGTGGTTGGGCGGGATGGCCGTTTATCCAGCCCCGGACTGGAACTATCCTTGACTCAGGGCCTTTGCGACGGTGGTATGGACGTTATCAGCGTCGGCTTGGTCCCCACACCGGTCCTGTACTTCGCGACCCATGCCTTACAAACCGGCACGGGCATCATGATCACCGGCAGTCACAATCCACCCGAATACAACGGCCTGAAAATGATGATCGGCGGAACCACCTTGGCCGAGGAGCGTATTCAAGCACTTTTGCACAACCTGCAAAACGACACCCTCAGTACAGGTAGCGGCGACACCTCTCACGTGGACATCGTGCCTAAATTTACCGAGGACTTACTGTCAGTCTGTGAGCTCAATCGTCCCCTGAACGTGGTGGTAGATTGCGGCAACGGAGTCGCCGGCGGCGTGGCGCCAGCGATTCTGGAATCTCTGGGCTGCAGCGTGACACCGTTGTTTTGCGAGGTAGACGGCAACTTCCCGAATCACCACCCGGATCCTGCCGAACCAGAAAACTTACGAGATCTGATCAACAAGGTCACTGAGACCGGGGCCGATGTCGGTCTCGCTTTCGACGGCGATGGCGATCGCCTAGGCGTGGTCACACCCAGAGGCGAGATCATCTGGCCCGACAAACTCATGATGCTGTTCGCCGAGGACATTTGCTCACGACACCCTGGCGAAACCATCATCTTTGACGTGAAGTGCAGCAAGGATCTACCGGCAGTGATCCGCACCGCTGGCGGCGAACCGCTGATGTGGAAAACCGGACACTCCCACATAAAGGCCAAAATCAAAGAGACCGGCGCACCACTGGCCGGAGAATTTAGCGGCCACTTATGCGTCACCGAAAACTGGTACGGTTTTGATGACGCCCTTTTTGCTGCCGCCCGGTTGCTCGTGCTGCTTAGCCAAAGCGACGAAACAGCAGATCAGCGTTTCGACAAGTATCCGGTTACCGTGACGACGCCAGAAATCAAAATTCAAACCACCGAAGACCACAAATTCGCAGTGATGAAAACCCTCGCCGACACGGCGGATTTCGGCGATGGCCGGCTAACGCGGATCGACGGCATTCGTGTGGACTTCAGCGACGGCTGGGGCTTAATTCGACCCTCAAATACCAGCCCGGTGTTGTCCCTACGCTTTGAAGCAGATTCCCAGGAGGCCCTGAATCGAATCCAAAACGAGTTTCAAACCCAACTGCAAAGAGTAGACGGCGACTTAGCCTTTCTTTAGTTCAAAGCTTGCCGAGCACACAAACCCAAGGTCTTGATTAAGACTTTGGGTTCAATCCTTGGGAAACTCTGTCAGTCTTGTACTGGCCCACGCATATTTAGGACGCGCAGACCGATGACCGCAGCAAACGACAACATCACTAGCCAAGTACTTACCGAGGCACTGCCCTATATCCGGCGCTTCCATGGCACGACGGTGGTTATCAAGTACGGCGGTAACGCCATGACGGAAGAGGCTCTGAAAGACAGCTTCGCTGCGGATGTGGTGTTAATGAAACTCGTGGGCATTAATCCCGTCGTTATTCACGGCGGCGGCCCTCAGATCGGCGATTTACTGGCGCGACTGAACATTGAGTCCAAGTTCGTCAATGGCATGCGGGTCACCGACTCGGCCACTATGGACGTGGTGCAAATGGTTCTGGGCGGACTCGTGAATCCGGACATCGTGTCCTTGATCAATACTCACGGCGGCCGGGCCGTTGGCATCACGGGTAAAGACGACAACATGATCCAAGCCGAAAAAATGCCCATGACCATCGCCTCTAGCGATGCCGGCGCCAGCGCGCCGGAAATCATCGACATTGGCCACGTAGGCAGCATCACCAATGTACAAGTCGACCTGTTGGACTCTTTGGTGCAATCCGCCTTCATTCCCGTTATCGCCCCTATTGGGGTGGGTCAAGATGGCGAGTCGTACAACATCAATGCCGACATTGTCGCGGGAGCCGTCGCTCAGGCGCTGGGGGCAGAAAAACTGGTGCTGCTAACCAACACCCCCGGCATCCTTGATGCCAACAAGGAAACCATCTCGTCCATACAAAAGACTGAGGTCGAAGCCCTGATTGCCGACGGCACCATTAGCGAAGGCATGTTACCCAAGGTGGAATGTGCCTTAGACGCAGTCTCTGAGGGCGTCAACAGCGTCACCATCGTTGATGGCCGAGTGCCCCATGCCTTACTGTTAGAGGTCTTTACCGACTCCGGTGTTGGCACCCAAATTCTCAGCGAACAGCCCACCAGCCCGGATACCCATCATGCCTAGAACCAGCCGCAAACCCGAAATTTTGCAGGCATTAGCCCACATGCTGGAAGCGAATCCCGGCGGGAAAATCACTACCGCCAAGCTCGCTCAGGAGGTGGGGTTATCCGAAGCCGCCCTATATCGGCATTTCCCCAGCAAAGCCAAGATGATTGAAGGGTTGATCGAATTTACCGAGGAAACACTCTTTTCAAGAATGAGCGGTATCGCTAAGGAAAGTCGCAGTCATGAGAGCAAATGCCATGACATCGTACTGTTGCTACTCACCTTCGTAGAACGCAACCCCGGTTTTGCCCGACTCTTTGTGGGCGACGCCCTGCAAGGCGAGACTGAACGACTGCGAGCACGTATGCGGCAGCTGCTAGACCGCATTGAAACTCAGCTTCGCCAGCTTCTTCGAGAACTGGTATTAGAAACGGATCCTCTGCCCGGAAACCAGCCGGCAGTTCTCGCCAAAGTGTTGATGGCCGTGGCAGAAGGTCAAATTGCCCAGTTCGTCCGCAGCGACTTCAAGCAAAGCCTCACCGCAGAGTGGGCAGACCAGTGGCTGGTCATTCGACGCGGGGTGTTTGGCTCCTAACCCTCTGCCGTTACCTCACGCAGTGTTGGGTAACATAGGCGCTCATGGCCGCAAAGGATTCGCCGGCAGCCGCATCATCGGCTAGATAAGCCAGCACATCCGTAACGTGGGCAATGCTGATCACCGGTGCGCCCAGCTCATTGCTCAGACTGGATACCGCAGTTTCCCGCGCGGCAGCGTTGTCGGGATTGGTCGCTTCAGCCCGGTCCATAGCGATCACCACACCAACGATGTTGGCATCAGCCACGTTGATGAGTGCTGCGGCCTCGCGAATGGCCTTACCCGATGTCAGCACATCGTCCAGCATCAGCACGCGCCCCTGCACTGGAGCGCCTACCAGTTGACCACCCTCACCATGGGCCTTGGCTTCCTTACGGTTGTAGGCCACCCCGGCGTCAATTCCATGCTCGGCAAGAGCTAGTGACGTAGCCACCGCGATGGGAATGCCCTTATACGCAGGACCAAACAACAAATCGAACTCGATGCCCGACTGAACAATGGTTCGTGCATACGCCCGCCCAAGGGCAGCAAACGCGGCACCAGAGGCCACAGAGCCTAGATTAAAGAAATAGGGGCTTTGGCGCCCAGACTTGAGAGTAAATTCTCCAAACTTGAGCACATTTTGTTTTATCAAAAACTCAATAAATTCGGTCTTGTCTTTCTCTAGCTGATTTGACATCGGCAACCCTTTTTCCGTTGTTCCGCCTGGGTATCTAACCTTCTTTTAGCGCTTTTTATAACGTTTTGCTAAACGATGTAGTCCAACTGCTCAGTGCCGCCTAAAACCTAACCTTCCTGCAAGGCCGCCTGCTGTAAAGCCAGCAACTGCTCGGTGCCTTGTTCGGCCAAATCGATTAGGGAGGCCAGCTCTGCCTTTGTAAATGGCGCGGCCTCGCCCGTACCTTGCAGCTCAATAAAGCCGTCGCCCAACCGCACGACGTTCATGTCGGTTTCGGCGTTGGAATCTTCAGCGTAGTCCAGGTCTAACACCGGCGTTCCTTTATAAATGCCCACGCTCACGGAGGAGACAAAACCCACAAGGGCGTCCTCAGCGGGAATGCTCTTAATGGCGTCCGCCAGCGCCAAAGCACCGCCAGTAATAGAGGCTGTTCGAGTACCCCCATCGGCCTGAATCACATCGCAGTCGATTCGAATGGTGCGTTCACCCAGTTTCTTCATATCCACCATGGCTCGCAACGAACGACCGATCAAACGCTGAATTTCTACCGTGCGTCCATTTTGCTTGCCTCGCGCCGCTTCCCGGTCATTGCGAGTGTTGGTCGCTCCCGGCAGCATGCCGTATTCAGCGGTCACCCAACCCTCACCGCGGCCGCGTAAAAACCCTGGCACGGAGTTTTCTACCGAGGCCGTGCAAATCACCTTGGTATCGCCAAATTCCACTAGCACCGATCCGGCTGCGTGTTTGGTGAAGCGCCGGGTAAAGCGGACATTGCGAAGTTCGTCGGTGGCTCTTCCACTGGGTCGCATAGGATCTCCTAATTTGTTGTGTTATCGGACTTCTAAGGCTCAGTTGATCGCTGGCACGAATGGACCGGGCCTTAGGGTACGGGACGTGGCGAACCGTAAGGAAGTTCGCATACCGACACAATAGAAATTTACCGCTCAGGGCTTCATCGCATCAATCGGGGATACGTTAGACTGACCACCCCGCACCACCGACGGATTTGCATGAGCAGCATCTTCAGTATGACCGGCTTTGCCCGAGCCGAAACCAGGACCAGCGACTTTCAGCTGATTTGGGAAATTAAAACTGTTAATCACCGATATTTGGAAACCACGTTCAAGCTACCCGAGTCTCTTAGAGGCGTTTAGCATGCGCTTCGTGAGCGGGTAAGAGACCGGCTAGGTCGCGGAAAGTTAGACGCCGTGCTGAAGCTGGAAGGAGGCCAGAATGCAGGGCCTCTGACTGTGAACCGTTCACTGCTTCAAAGCCTGATTGACAGCGCCCAAGACATCGCTGATTTGGCACCGGGCGCAGCCCCCATCACCCAAGGCCAATTGATGGCGTGGCAGGGCGTCATGGTGCCGTCGGACACCTTGCTAGATGACATTACCCAAGCCACCCTGCGGCTCTTTGACGAAGGCTTGGAGCGCCTGATCGAAAGCCGCGCCGCAGAAGGTAAGAGGTTGCATCAAATACTGCTGGGGAATCTGGATGCTATCGGTCAGCAGCTAAGTACCCTAGAACCCATTGCCAACAGCTTGCCCCAGCTACAGCAACAACGACTGCAAGAACGAGTGGCGGCGCTGGAAACCAAGATCGACGACGAACGCATGGCTCAAGAAGTCGCCTTGCTGGCCCAAAAAGCCGACGTTCGGGAAGAGCTTGACCGTTTGAGCATCCACATAGATCAGGCCCGGTCTTTAATTCACTCCAGCGGCCCACACGGGCGGCGATTGGACTTTTTGACCCAAGAACTCAATCGTGAAGCCAACACGTTGGGAGCCAAGGCCATTTGCAGCGAGATATCCAACGCGTCCATCGAGCTTAAGGTGATCGTTGAGCAAATTCGCGAACAGGTGCAGAACATTCAGTAACGGTTGTTCGGTTAAGAGCACCCGGCTCAGCTTAAAATCAGGCACGGTGATATGGGCAGGATGCAAAAACCTTGATTAGAATGTTCCCGCTCAGTCACGCAACTGCCGCCGATCAGAGGCCTAAGAAGAATACGTCATGCAAACCGGTAACCTTTTCCTAGTATCCGCTCCATCCGGAGCAGGCAAAACCTCTATCGTCAACGCTGCCTTGGCTGCGGATTCAGACACCACGGTTTCGGTAAGCCACACGACCCGTCCGGCTCGGGGCGGCGAGATAGATGGCGACAATTACTTTTTTGTCGGTGACGATGAATTTACCCAGATGATTGAAAACGGTGAGTTCCTCGAACATGCCAACGTCTTCGGCAAGCGCTATGGCACCTCCAAGGCAGAAGTGGAGCGCAAGCGCAGCGCGGGCAAAAATGTCATTCTGGAAATCGACTGGCAGGGTGCCCAACAGGTTCGCGAGGTTTTGCCTGAAGCCACCAGTATTTTTATCCTGCCGCCATCAGTGGAAGAACTGGCCCAGCGGCTCAATACCCGGGGCGAAGACAGTGCCCAGAGCATTGAAAAACGCCTCAGCGAGGCTAAGCTGGATATGTCCCAGGCCAAGCACTTCGACTTTTTGGTCATCAATGCGGACTTCGACAGCGCCGTATCAGACTTCCTGAAGATCATTCAGGTAGCAGGCTTGAGAACGGCAGTTCAGACTCAGCGGCAGGAAATTGTCGAGCTTATCCAAGCGGACTAACTGCCTCCGCTGTGGTTTGCTGATCTTGTGCTGACGCCAAGCGATCTGTATCCTCATTTTCCTTTTTGACTTCTGTGACGAGAATTTTATGGCCCGCATTACTGTAGAGGACTGCTTAGATCACGTAGACAACCGCTTCGACTTGGTCATGTTGGCAAGTCGCCGCGCCCGTGCTCTGCGTAACTACAACACCGAAGCGCTGGTCGATGAAGAGAACGACAAGCCAACGGTTATCGCACTGCGAGAAATCGCTAAGGGCGTCATGAGTCACGAGCTGTTAGACAGTCAGGAGATTTCGCCAGACGATGAAGAAGTTCAAACAGACTTCAGCATCTCGAGCCTGGAAGCCAACAGGTTAGGAGACGATGAGCCTGCCGCAGGCTGAGACTCGACAAGAGTCCTACGTTGTCGCCCAACTGGCGGCGGAGGCGAAACGCCACGAAGTGGCGGCTCCCGCCACCATAGATTCCCTAATTGCCAGCCTCGGCTACCTCAGCGATGAGGAGCAGGCCTTGGTTCGGCAAGCCCATGACTACGCTAGCAAAGCTCATCTGGGCCAGCGCCGTCGCACCGGGCACGACTACATCAGTCACCCCACTGCCGTAGCGCAAATTCTAGCCAACATGAACATGGACCATCAGTCCTTGATGGCAGCCTTGCTCCACGATGTGATCGAAGACTCCGAGGTCAATCGGGCAGGTCTAGGAGAGATCTTCGGGGCGTCTGTTGCCGACATCGTCGACGGTGTTTCCAAGCTCAGCAAAATCTTCGCCAGCCGAGACGAGGCCCAAGCCGAGAACCTACAGAAAATGGCCATGGCCATGGCCAAAGACATCCGCGTCATCATGGTTAAGATGGCCGACCGCCTGCACAACATGCGCACCATCGGGGTAATGTCGAATGCCCAGCGCAAACGTATCGCAAGAGAAACTCTTGAATTCTATGCGCCCATCGCCAATCGCTTGGGAGTTCAAACCATCAAGGGTGAGCTTGAGGAGTTGGCCTTTCGAGCACTTTACCCATTACGCTCGGACCTAATCTCCCGTGCGGTTAAAGCGGCCAGAGGCAACCGCAGCGCCATGGTGGAGGAAATTCAAACTGCCATCATGGCGGCGCTGAATCGAGAGGGCATTGTCGCCGACGTCATCGGACGACAAAAAAATACGTTTTCGATTTATCGCAAGATGAAGACCCAACATAAATCATTTGCGGAAATCATGGATGTCTTCGGTTTTCGCATCATTGTCGATCAGCCCGACGCCTGTTATCGGGCCTTGGGCATCGTTCACAGCCTGTATAGCCCCTTGGCCGCACGCTTCAAAGACTATATCGCCATTCCCAAAGTAAATGGCTACCAGTCTCTGCACACCACACTGATGGGGCCCCAGGGCGCACCGATCGAAGTGCAAATTCGCACCAAACAGCAGCAAGCCGTCGCCGAGAACGGCATCGCCGGCCACTGGCTGTATCGGTCGAATTCTGAATTTGAATCCAGTCAGCAGCGCGCTCGGCAATGGGTATCGGACCTGATGGAGTTGCAAAGCCGAGCGGGCAATCCAATGGAATTTATCGAAAGTCTGAAAATCGATTTATTCCCGGACGAAGTTTATGTCTTCACCCCTAAGGGCAAAATTTTAGAGCTGCCCCGAGGCGCTAGCCCTGTGGACTTTGCCTATTTCGTACACACAGCGGTGGGCAATCACTGCATGAGTTGCCGGATTGACGGCCAGTTGGCGCCGCTGTCTCAGCAACTGCAAAGCGGGCAGCAGGTGGAAATCATCACAGCACCAGACGGCAAACCCAACCCGGCTTGGCTTAACTTCGCCGTTACGTCGAAGGCGCGATCGGCCATTCGCAGCGAACTGAAACAGCAACACGCTGGTCAGTCCGTGGCCCTTGGCCGAAAGCTTTTGAACCGCGTGTTAGGAGCCGCTGACACCAGTATTAATGACCTAGACTTCCGGCGCCTGCGACGGGTATTTTCCGAACTCGGCGTACGCAAGCTGGACGAATTGCTGGAATCCATCGGCAGCGGTGAGGTTTCCGCTCACTTAGCGGCGCAGAAATTACTCTCCGCAGACAATCCGGACTATCGAGCGATAGCGGTGGAAGGCGCCGGGCCAGTGACCATTGCTGGCGGTGAAGGCTTGGTGGTTAGCTACGGTCGGTGCTGCAGTCCTCTACCCGGAGACCATATCGTCGGGCAGATGACGCCGGGCAAAGGCTTCGTCGTACACATCGAAACCTGCAAGAATTTAAGCGAGGTTCGTCGGCGCAGCCCCCATGAAATTACGCCAGCCCGCTGGACGTCCCAGGTAGAAGGCGAGTTCCCAACGGTTCTGCGGGTCAACGTACGGCGCCGCAAGGGCATCATGGCGGAGATTGCGGCGGAGATAACCTCTAGCGATGCCGGGGTTGAAAGCATCAATGTCGAGGAGCGCAACGCGGAAATCAGCACCGTCAACGTGGGCATCACCGTGCGCAGTCGAGATCACCTCGCCACGCTAGTGCGCAGACTGAGGCGCATTAGCGCTGTCATCAATGTGGCCCGTCGGGTCAGCTAAACGCAATTACCTTTGCAACAACATCAGGAACGTTTATGAGCCGCGAGATCATCTCTACTGACAACGCGCCCAGCGCCATCGGCACCTATTCTCAGGCGGTCAAAACCGAGTCCGGACGGTTAGTGTTTATTTCGGGGCAGATTCCACTGGCTCCTGGGGGCGATCCCGCCAGCGCTGATTTGGTAAGCGCTGATTTTGTGGCTCAAGCCCATCAAGTATTCAAGAACATTGAGGCCGTCGCCGAAGCCGCCGGCGGCAATATCAACCACTGCGCAAAGCTCACCATTTATCTTACCGATCTGGGCCAGTTTGCCTTAGTCAATGAGGTTATGGCTCAGTACTTTGCCGAACCCTATCCCGCTCGAGCGGCCGTAGAGGTGTCGGCGCTACCCAAGGGGGCTCAGATCGAATCCGATGCCATCATGGTTTTACCTTAAACCAACCCCCGCAGAACATTGACCATGTCAGTGGATCCACAGGGCAGCGTTGCTGAGCTCCAAGGCATCGGGCCAAAGTTGCAAGAAACTCTCGGGCGTTTGGGCATCTTTCGCCTCCTGGATTTGCTCATTCATTTACCCGCCCGGTATCAGGATCGATCGAAGGTAACGCCCTTGGCTGCCCTACGTGCTGGAGACGATTGTTTAGTGGATGGCGAGGTGATCGGCAGCAAGGTGACCTTTGGTCGCAGCCGAGGGCTCGAAGTTATCATTAACGACGGCCAACGGGACCTGAGACTGCGCTTTTTCCATTTCAACAAATCCCAACAGCGGGCTTTTGAGGCCGGTAAATACGTCAGGGCCTTCGGCACCGCTGCCTTCATTGGGCGGCATCTTGCGATGGCTCATCCGGAATATCAGATTTTCGATGACCCGCCACCGCCACCCAAGCCCGAACTCATTCCCGTGTATCCCACCACTCAGGGGCTTGGTCAGGCACGGCTGCGCAACCTGACTCGAGCCTTACAGTCCCTCGAATGGCCCAGCCAGCCGGGAACACCCTTCGAAAAGTTGCTGTATTTGCACCGGCCCGATGACTTTGGGGCGATCGAGCAGACACGAGAATCTTTGGCCTTAGACGAGCTTTGTGCCTATTACGTCGTTATGAAGCGTCGCGCCTTAAAACGGCGGAAACAGCAGGCCACGTCGCTGCCACAGAAGTCCGGTTTGGGCAGGGGCCTCCGTGACAACTTGGCTTTTAAGCTGACCCAGGCTCAAACACGGGTCATCCGAGAAACCCTGGAAGATCTAGGTAAGGAGACCCCCATGCTTCGGCTGATACAGGGGGACGTAGGATCCGGCAAGACCATCGTCGCGGCTTTCGCGGCGATTAGAGCCATTGAACACGGCTGCCAAACCGCTGTTATGGCTCCAACGGAACTTCTTGCAGAACAACACCACTTAAATTTTCAGCAATGGCTAGAACCCCTAGGGATTCGTGTGGGCCTGCTTACCGGTCAAATGTCAGCCAAGGCCCAGCGCGAGACCTTGGCTTCTATTGCTAACGGAGAGCTTCAGGTCGTCATAGGCACTCATGCCTTGTTCCAAGAAAAAGTAGCCTTCGACCAGCTAGCCTTAGTGATCATCGATGAACAGCACCGCTTTGGTGTACACCAACGTATGACGCTGCAAAACAAAGGCGCCTTTCCCCATCAGTTGGTGATGACAGCAACCCCCATCCCGCGAACCCTGACCATGACGCTATACGCCGACATGGACGTTTCCGTTATCGACGAACTGCCCAAGGGTCGGCAACCCATCACCACTCACACTGCGGCTCAACCCAACCGGCCTGAACTGATCATGCGGCTTAGAGATGTTTTGGCTCAAGGACAGCAGGCGTATTGGGTCTGCACATTGATCGAACCGTCAGACGAAATTGATGCCTTGGCTGCTGAAGAAGCCTTTGAGCTGCTCAGGTCAGAGCTGCCAGATTTTGAAGTGGCTCTGTTACATGGGCGCATGAAAGGCGAGGAAAAAGTGGAAATCATGCGGGCCTTCAAAGCCGGCGAATATCAATTATTGGTGGCGACCACTGTTGTCGAGGTCGGGGTTGATGTGCCCAATGCCACCCACATGTTTATCGAGAACGCAGAACGGTTGGGACTGGCCCAACTGCATCAATTGCGAGGCAGAGTAGGGCGGGGGCACCTAGCCAGCCGCTGCTTTTTGCTGTTCAAGCCCGGGGTCAGTCAGGCGGGCCAACATCGACTGAACGCCTTACGTGAAAGTCAGGACGGTTTCTATTTGGCTGAGCAGGATCTGAAGTTGCGGGGTCCCGGCGATATTTTGGGCATCCGGCAATCCGGAGAGCAAAGCTTCAAAATCGCAGACCTAGACGAAGACGCTCATCTCATGCCCAAGGTAGTAAAACGAAGCGAGAACCTAATGCAGGCTTCAAAGGGTTCTGCCGAGCACGCCTATTTAAATGGCCTGCTTAACACGTGGGCTTCAGCGGACACTGAACACTTGTCCGTTTGAACAGGCCTAACCCGGCCGGAAAAAAGGCTAAGGCGTCAAAGAAAACGATGCAGTTCGCATTTTCTAAAAGAAGTCGTCATAAAAACCACCCCAGCGTTGTCTCAGGGGTGTCTATTGAGCAACCTGCCTAGCGGCTGAGCACCTGCAGCACCGGCGCTTGTGAGTTTAATACCGCTTAGGATCCGCTATGGACAACAAAGTCGTAGTCATCATCGTTTCAATTCTTCTTCCACCCTTGGCCGTCTTTTTGAAAAAAGGCGCCAGCCAAGACCTAATCATCAACATTGTGCTGACCTTACTTGGGGGTATCCCGGGCATCATTCACGCACTTTGGCTGTTGGTGTACAAAGAGGGATCACACGCCTCTAGCTAGAAAAGTGGGTCGCCGAGTTGGCAATCTCCCGGCAAATCAGCCCACGTTCCGACTGGGCTCAGACTAGGCTGGCTGCTGACTGGGCGATTGCTCTGACACAAAGACATCGCGATCCAGCTGCCCCTCGCTGGACGCCACAATGGTCGCAACCGCCGCGTCACCGGTAACGTTCACCGCAGTTCGCAGCATATCGAGCAAGCGATCCACACCGATAATCAAAGCTATACCCTCTACCGGCAAACCCACCTGATCCAGCACCAAGGTCAGGGTGATCAACCCAACACCGGGAACCGCTGCGGTGCCAATAGAGGCTAGAGTCGCCGTAAGCACTACCGTGAGCAAGGCACTGACTGTTAGGTCGATGCCATAAAACTGCGCAATAAATACCGTGGCCACGCCCTGCATGATGGCGGTGCCGTCCATGTTGATGGTGGCACCCAGAGGCACAGCAAAAGAAGCCACGTTGTTGGACACACCCAGCTTATATTCCACGGTTCGCAAAGTTACCGGCAAGGTAGCACCGCTGGAGGAGGTGGAGAACGCTACCAGCAGCGGCTCGCGCATTTTTGCCAGAAAGACTCTGGGACTGAGGCCAGCAAAGCTTTTCAGCAACGTCGGGTAAACGACGGTTCCGTGAATTAGTAGCGCAAAGACGAGGGTTACAAAGTACATACCCACCTTGGCGATCTCCGCCAGCCCAAGGGTAGCCCCAAGTTGAGTCATCAAACAAAAAACCCCCACAGGCGTTAGCGCGATAATCATGGTGATTAAGCGCATCATCACTTCGTTAAGGTCCGCGAAGATGCTCCGCAGCCTTGTGCCGCTGTCGCCGGCCTTGCTCAGAGCAAGCCCTAGCAACAGGGCGAACAGGATAACTTGCAACATTTGACCGTCAGCCATGGCTGCAATGGGGTTGCTGGGGACAATGTTGAGTAGCGTGTCTTTGACGCTGGGAGCCTGCTTGGGCTGGAAGCTCTCAGTAACCCCTTCTTCTTTCAGGTCGGCGCTGCTCAAGCCGGGATCTGTTGTCAGAGCAATCAGCATGGCCAGAGAAACCGCCAAGCCCGTGGTTAACAAGTAAAGGCCAATGGTTTTGCCGCCCAAACGCCCGACGGCGCCGCTATCACCGAGACTGGCGGCACCACAGACCAGAGAGACAAATACTAAAGGCACAACCAACATCTTGAGCAAAGAAACGAAGATTTTACCGCCACCGTCTATAACGCCGTTCAGCAGTCCCGACATGACGATATGATCCTGAGGCAAGGCCAGCCACTGCAGAATGGCCCCGAGGCCAATGCCAAGACCCATGGCGATGAGAATTCGTTGTGTCAGGCTCATGCTGGCTCCTAATTTTGCGTTATCGAGCCGAATAGACCAGTACTAGCCTATTTCGATCATCTCGAAATCCGCCTTACCCACACCGCACTCTGGACAAACGAAGTCTTCATCTACATCGTCCCAGACCGTGCCCGGCGCGATCCCCTCGTCCTCGTACCCTTCTGCCTCATCATAAATCCAACCGCAGACAATGCACTGCCACTTTTTCATATTTGGTCCACTCTTCGATGTCAGTCACGAAAGCGCGGTACGCTAAAGCCAGCGCAGGCAAATTGCAACGAGACTGTGGCTGTGGAGGTGTTCAGGCGAAATCAATACACTTCGACATTCTATTCGCTGAGATCACGCTTTGGACACCAACGCCCAACCCTCCGCTTCCTTGCAGGACTATTTGCAGCTGATGCGCCTCGATCGGCCCGTTGGCACCCTACTGTTGCTGTGGCCTACCTTGGCGGCCTTGGCCATGGCCGCCGACGGCATACCGCCGACGATCCTGATCGTAATTTTCACCTTGGGCACGTTTTTGATGCGAAGCGCTGGGTGCGTTATCAACGATTACGCAGATCGTAATGTAGACGGTGCTGTGAAACGCACCAAGGACCGACCCTTGGTCACAGGCGCGATCAGCAAAAAGCAGGCTCTGGGCCTATTCGCGTTGTTGGTCGGCAGCGCCGGTTTGCTGATTTTATTTTTGAATCGCCAAACCCAACTGCTGGCAGTTGCCGGACTGGCCTTAGCCATGGCCTATCCATTTATGAAGCGCTATACCCACCTACCCCAAGTGGTTTTGGGCGCGGCGTTTAGCTGGGGTATTTTTATGGCGTGGTCTGCTCAAGGCTTGGGGGTTCCCGACGTGGCCCTACTACTCTTCATTGGTTCGCTATTTTGGATTGTCGCCTACGATACCCAGTACGCCATGGTGGATCGGGATGACGACTTGATCGTAGGCATTAAGAGTACTGCTATTTTGTTCGGTACGTTAGACCGGTTCATGATCGCCGTCTTGCAAACCCTCGCGTTGGCCGCTTGGTTTTTAGTAGGCGTTAGCCTGAACTACCAACACGGTTTTTTTCTGGGGCTGATCGCCATCACCGGTCTCTTCGGCTACCAGCAGCTGCTGATCAAGGACCGCTCACGGGAAGGCTGCTTCGCCGCGTTCAAAAACAACATCTGGGTTGGGGTTGTGCTGCTAGGCGCGACCCTGATCGAGGTTCTGTAACCGCAACCATGGCTTTCTTGAAGCTCTTTATCTCCCTCGGACAAGGCATTGACGCCTGCATACGTCCACTGCGTTGGCTGGCCCTTATGATGGTTTTGGTCACCTTCGCCATTGTAGTGCTGCGCTACGCCCTTAACAGCGGCGGCGCGCTGCTGCAGGAGTCGGTGATGTACATGCACGGCGCCTTGTTTATGCTCGCCATCGCCCTGGGCATCCGTGACAACTCTCATGTGCGCGTAGACATTGTGTACAGCCGCCGATCTGCGGCTCAGCAAGGGTGGATTGACCTTTTGGGGCACGTCTTCTTCCTGCTACCCGTCGCGGGTTTTATGGTGTGGGTCAGTCTTCCCTACGTTTTGAACAGCTGGCGGATTTTGGAGGGCTCCAGTGAAGTAGGCGGCATTCCCGGAGTCTTTTTACTCAAAACCCTAATCCCCCTAACCGGCGCGCTATTGTTTTTACAAGGCTTAGCGGCCATTTCCAGCATTCTGCAGGAAAAGACCCGCTCATGAACCTGACACCTCTTGCCCTCTTTGCGGTGACCTTTGCGGCCCTGCTGGCAGGCTATCCCGTGGCCCTCACATTGGCTGGAGTGGCCCTGATTTTTGCCTTCGTCGGCACCTTAACCGGGGCGTTCAATCCAGCGGACTTAGGCTTCGCTGCGGGACGGCTATTCGGCATCATTACCAATCAAACCCTCATCGCGGTGCCGCTCTTTATCTTCATGGGCGTGCTGCTGGAAAAAACTCGTATCGCCGAAGATCTGCTGGCGAACTTATCTAATCTATTAGGCCGTTATCGTGGCGGCCTAGCCATCACCGTTATTATCGTCGGCATGCTCATGGCGGCCAGCACCGGCATTGTCGGCGCTACCGTTGTGACCATGGGCCTGATGTCCCTGCCCATCATGCTGCAACGGGGTTATCCGGCCAGCCTTGCCACCGGCACTATTTGTGCTACCGGCACCCTGGGACAGATCATTCCCCCATCCATCGCCTTGGTGCTGCTAGGCGATGTGCTGTCTAATGGCTATCAACAGGCCCAGCTGAACATGGGTATCTTCGCACCCAAGTCCATTTCCGTTGGCGACCTGTTTGCCGGGGCCATCATTCCCGGCCTGTGTCTGGTAACTCTATATCTTGGGTACATTCTTCTGCGGGTGATCGTCTCTCCTCAGTCCATGCCACCGGCGGAGCGCACGGAAGACGTAAAACTTGGGCCAGTGCTGGGCGCCCTTGCGCCACCATTGCTGCTGATTGTGGCTGTGCTGGGATCCATCCTGGGTGGTTTTGCCACACCTACCGAAGCCGCTGGGGTTGGGGCGTTTGGCGCGCTGATGCTGGGCCTTGCCTATGGACGCCTCAACGGACAGGTACTCTCAGAGGTGGGCAGCGCCACGCTATCCACCACCGGCATGGTGTTTTTCATTCTTGTAGGCGCATCCATTTTCTCTCTAGTTTTTCGCGGCTACGGCGGCGAGGAAATGGTTCATGCGCTTTTCCAGCAAATGCCCGGCGGCATGTGGGGCGCATTGGGTATCGTCATGGTGGTGATCTTTTTGCTGGGATTCATTCTCGACTTTATCGAGATCACCTTTGTAGTGGTGCCCATTGTCGGGCCCGTGCTCATGGCCATGGGCGTCGATCCCATTTGGCTGGGCATTTTGATTGCCGTGAATCTGCAGACCTCGTTCCTAACCCCGCCCTTCGGCTTTGCCCTATTTTACCTGCGCGGCGTAGCCCCGGATCATGTGGCCACTACCGAGATTTATCGGGGCGTACTCCCCTTTATTGGGCTGCAGCTACTGCTGCTAGCGGCTTTGCTGATTTGGCCAGCCATGGCGACTTGGTTGCCCGGAAAACTCTGACCGACTGTACGCTATGGTCGGGAGCGCCTAGGCCTTAAGTGACAGAAGGCCAGCGGGGCGGACGTTTTTCAACCAAGGCGGCAATGCCTTCTTTGAAGTCTTCTTCCTTCGCCATGTCTTCGATTAGACGCTCAGATTCAATTACGGCGCTGGCAACGTCCCGGTGCAAGTCCTTGTAGATTTGCCAGCGGGTTTGCCGCAGGGAGTTGGGTGACACGCTGGCAATCAGCTGATGGGCGTACTCCCGGGTTTGCACCATCAATGCCTCTGGCTCAAAAATTTGATTCACAAAACCAAGGGTTAATGCCTCATCACTGGTGAAGACTCGACTCGTCAGCAGCAGATCGTTGGCCCTGCCAAGGCCGACGATCTTCGGCAGCATCCAAGACAGACCATATTCGGCTGGTAAGTTCAGCTTGCCGTGGGCAGTGGTAAATTTCACGCCGGGAACGGCGAAGCGAAGGTCAGCAAAACAGGCTAGGGCCAAACCCACCCCAGCGGCTGGACCGTTCATCGCCGCGATTACGGGTTTATCTAGCCCAAAGTGGTAGGCAAAGGACGCATCAAAGTTTGGATCGGTACCGTAACCGGGTTTCGCTATGTCCTCGCTGATACCCGGACTGTACGCACCACGGTCCGCGTGGCCGCTCAGAGCCTGACTATCACCCCCAACGCAGAATCCCTTACCTACGCCAGTGACGATAATGGCTCGCACCTTAGAATCATCGTTGGCTCGTTTAAGCAGGTGACGATACTCGGTGTGTAGCCGTCCGGTCCAAGCATTCATACGGTGCGGGCGATTGAGCCAAATAGTGGCCAGCCCCTGAGCGTCCACTTCGTACTCTGTGTTCTTCAGTTCCATAATCCATTCCTAGGCATCGGGCACAGGCTCACTTACCAAATCTTCACTTACTCGCGTACGTTCAAATAGGCTTGCTCGCTGATGCCATGATAGCGGCGTACATCCTTTAGATAGGCCATATAGGATTCGTAAATCTTCTTGGCCAGCGGATCCGCATCGGCGATCTCTGCCACCACCTCTTTGGAAGCGTCGCGGAGGGCCGCGATCACATCATCAGGCAGTCGTCGCAACTGCACTCCGTGTTCGTTAATCAGAGTGTCCAGCGCCGCGTTATTGCGCGCGGTGAACTCGCTCAACATGTCCTCGTTTATGGCCTGTGTTGCCACTTCGATCATAGCCTGCAGATCAGGCGGCAAGGCTTCCCAAGCTTCCTTGTTCACCATGGCCTCCAAGGTGGGGCCGGGTTCGTGCCAGCCCGGGTAGTAGTAATACTTGGCTGCCTTATGCAGAGAAAAGGCCAAATCGTTGTAGGGACCAACCCATTCGGTGGCGTCGATAGCGCCGGTTTGCAGGGCGGTAAAAATCTCGCCGCCGGGCAGGATCACGGGAACACCGCCGGCCCGGGCAAACACTTCTCCGCCGATGCCGGGTATGCGCATGCGCAGCCCTTGCAGGTCTTCGATGGAATTGATTTCTTTGTTGAACCAGCCGGCCATTTGCACGCCAGAGTTACCTGCGGCGAAGGGCACCAAATTAAACTGGCCGTACAGTTCCCGCCAAAGGGCCATGCCGCCACCGTAGTGCAGCCAGCCATTCATCTCTTGGGCGTTCATGCCAAATGGCACGGTAGCGAACATGGCCGTTGCTGGGTTTTTACCTCGCCAGTAATAGGCTGCACCGTGCCCCATTTGAGCGGTGCCTTGAGAGACTGCATCAAAAACTTCCAGGGCAGGCACCAGTTCGCCAGCACCGTATACCTTGATGTCCAGACGACCGTTGCTCATCACCCGAAGGCGGTCAGCCAACCGCTCTGGCGCGGTACCAAGACCGGGTAAGTTCTTCGGCCAAGTGGTTACCATCTTCCATTGGTAGACCTTGGTGTTTTCAGTAATCGGCGCGCCATTACCTTGAGCCTCACCTTGACCGCCGCCCGGCGCCGGTGCGCACCCCAACATAATCAAGGCCGCGCACAGACAGGCCACCAACGTTGCGGGTCGCAACTTCAATGTTTCATGGGTCATTTCTACCACCTCACTCATGAACGAATTTGTTTTTGTAAATCGGTATATCAATCGATGGCCTGAAGATTAGCGTAGCCCACCATCAGCCACTTAGCCCCTTCTGCGAAGTTCACCTGCACCTTGGCACGCTCGCCATTGCCTTCAAACTGCAGCACGACGCCTTCGCCGTATTTTCCATGCAACACCCGCTGGCCCATACGCATACCATTGGACTCTTCCTGCATCAGGCTGCTGCCGCCGCCAGCGTAGCCACTGCCAAACAGGCCTTGGGTACTGGCTTTCATGCGCACTTCTGACAATAGGTCCTGGGGAATTTCCAACAAGAATCGGCTGGGGCGGTTGTAGCTATCCTGTCCATGCAAACGACGGCTTTCGGCGTAGGTCAGATACAGTTCCTGCATGGCTCGCGTGATGCCCACATAAGCCAAGCGGCGTTCTTCTTCTAGCCGCCCGGGTTCCTCAGAAGACATACGGTGGGGGAACAGGCCTTCCTCCATACCACCCAGAAAAACCAGGGGAAACTCCAGCCCCTTGGCCGAGTGTAAAGTCATCATCTGCACGCTGGGGCCTTGGGCGCTTTGACGATCACCGGCATCTAAAGTCATTTGATCCAGAAACTCCTGCAGCACGCTGACCTCGGCACGATCACTGTCTTCAAAAGGAAAAACCAAATCGCCGCTGAATTGCCGGCAGGCAGATACCAGTTCCTGCAGGTTTTCTTTGCGGGCCAATCCACGCTCGCCACGCTCTTGGCCATGAAAGGTCATCAGTCCACTGGCATCGATCACATGCTCTGCTAGTTCGTCCAACCGCATGGGGGCTACTGCTTCGGCAAGCTCATCGATCAGCATCAGAAAACCGCCCACAGCGCCGTTGACCCGGGCGGTAAAGGAGCCGCCGGCGATACCATCCTTGGCCGCCTGCCAAAGAGATGTTTGATTGGTGCGGGCGAGCTGCCGAATTCCTTCTAAAGTTTTATCTCCGATACCCCGAGTGGGCGTATTAACCACGCGCTCGAATGCGGTATCCGAGTGACGGTCTTCCATCAGACGCATGTAGGCCAAGGCGTTTTTAATTTCCGCACGCTCGAAGAAGCGTTGGCCGCCGTAAATCTGATAGGGAATGTTCAGTCGCAGCAGAGCCTCTTCCAGCACTCGAGATTGCGCATTGGAACGATACAAAATGGCCGCTTCATTTGGGCTACCGCCATCGTCAATCCACTGTTGAATGCGCTCAGCGATAAATCGTGCCTCATCCAAATCGTTAAATCCGGCGTAAACTTTGATCAGTTCACCCTGCTCACCCTCGGACCAAAGTTCCTTGCCTAGGCGATTGGTGTTGCGCTGAATGAGGCCGTTGGCGGCGTCTAGGATGGTTTGGGTTGAGCGGTAGTTCTGCTCTAGCCGCACGGTGGCGACGTCTGCAAAATCCTCGGCAAACTGGTGAATGTTCTCGACCTTGGCACCTCGCCAGCCGTAAATGGACTGATCGTCGTCACCTACCGCCATGACCTTGGCTGTACGGCCAGCCAACACGCGTAGCCAAGCGTATTGAATGGTGTTGGTGTCTTGAAATTCGTCCACCAGCAAATGGGAAAAACGCTGTTGGTAATGGGCTAGCAAGGTGGCGTCATTGAGCCACAGTTCGTGGGAACGCAGCAGCAGTTCCGCGAAATCCACCAAACCGCCCTGATCACAGGTTTCTTCGTACGCTTGATAGATTCGTTTGTGGGTGATTTGAAATAGGTCTTCCCCGGCCGCAACTTCGTGGGCCCGTTTGCCTTCGTCTTTTTGCCCGTTAATGAACCAAGCTGCTTGCCGAGCCGGCCACTTTTTTTCGTCGACGTCTTGGGCTTTCATGATGCGCTTAATCAGCCGCACCTGATCATCGCCGTCGATGATCTGAAAATTCTGGGGTAAGCGGGCTTCTGCCCAGTGCATGCGCAGCAGTCGGTGGGCCAAACCGTGAAAAGTGCCCACCCACATAGAGCGGGCGCTGACGTTCAACAACGATTCGGTTCGGGCACGCAGTTCTGCTGCGGCTTTGTTGGTAAAGGTGACGGCCAGGATGCCGTGGGGCGAAACGCCTTCCACGTCAACCAACCAAGCAATACGGTGAACCAGCACACGGGTTTTTCCGCTTCCGGCACCGGCTACGACCAAGGCATTAGTCAACGGCGCAGAAACCGCGTCGCGCTGGGACTCGTTAAGCCCGTCAAGAATGTGGGATATATCCAAGAATGACCCCGACTGAATTACAACCTGCCCATCCTACCTGAGCTTGTTGCCAGACGCTTACCGAGGCTTATAAATTTCCTTGATCTGAAGGGACTTCGTCATCTTCTGAGACAGATGCGTCGTACTCCTCTCCCCGGGCCTGACTGCTGAAATCCAAGGTGTGAGAGGTTACTAGCTGGCCAATGCCTCGGCCTTGGTCGGTTATATGCAGTCGATGCAAAATTTCATCCACCAACCCGTGCACCTCAGCCCGTAGCTCCGGCAGATCCTCGCCGGGTACTGTCACCGACTGGGAACCAATACGGTAAAACCGCTGGACATAGGAGGGCGGTAGCCAGGAGTGGACCTCGCCTCGAAGACCGCCCACAGCGGCATCGCTTTCTGGCACTGCTTCGCGATTGCGCTGGCGATCCAACTGACCTTGGTCAATTACCTGTTCAATGTGCCGAGCCAGCACAAACGCATAGCGACTGCTCAATTGTTCAATAACGCCGGGATGTTTACCCGGGTTCTCTAGGGCGTCCCAAATGGCTTTGCCGCGGAAACCCGAAAGGCCCCCCCCGGTTTTTGATTTTGAGCCCTCGCCGGCGGGCGTGGATTCCGCTTCACTCTGCATAGCCTCCAAGGATCTCACCCGCGTCAGGATGTAGCTGATGACTATGAACAAAATGACGATTAACGCGATGGTAAGCGTAATCAGAAGTATTGGGACAAAATTATCGGCCATATCTCATCATCTCTTGCGGCAGAAGCATCACGCTACGCTTTTGCGCGGCTTGCGCATAGCCGAGCGCCTAAACTCGTAAATCAAAAAATATCGATTAGTTCTCATTTTATGGGCTTGGTCTGGGATTTAGTCAACCATTTGTGAGCTATTCACCAAGCGCTACCGGCCCCCGTTCTCGCATTTGTTTCGCCACTCGGGCACGCTCGATGACGTAAAGGTCATTCACCGTCTTCTCAACGTTGTTTAAGCCGCCTTTCAGCTCGGTTAGCTCTCGCCGAATGCCTTTGAGAGATCCCACCGAGGTGCTTTGCTCATCCAAACTTCGTTGCGCGCGTTCTACCTGGGTTAACAGGCGAGAGGTCTCGGTTTCGAGGTTTTGCAGCTGAACCCCCAGGGCTTGCTGAGTTGCACTTAGTGCATCCTTCGTCGATGTCCCCATGGTATTTGGCATTGCCTCTAGCTGCCGGTTCAGTGCAACTACGGCAATTTCATTGGCAGCCAACATCTCTTGCAACATCAGTTGATTGGTCAACCCTTGATCTATCCGCGTCTCTAACGTGCTGAAGCTCTCGATACCCTTGGTCATTTGCAGGGTGCGTTTCGCCATGGCCCCTAACATGGAGTCAATTTCTTTCACCTTGGAAGACAGTTGGGCGGCCATCAGCACATAAAACAGCGCCGCCGCCAGTAGTGCGATGCACAAGGCCCCAACAGAATACAGAGTAAACCGCTGAGACTTTTTCAGCTGTTCAGCAATATCCTCGATCAGTGGATGGGCTGTTGAAATCCGCAATGTCTCCCCACTAACGCTGATTGCGAGGTTGGGTTCATCCTCGTCGTCAGCCTGTTCGGTATTGACCTTGGCCGGGTGCGGTGGCTTTTCGACAGGTGCTTGAGCTTCATCCTCGGCCTTAGGCAGGGCGCTGGGTTCGCTCACTTCCGCTAACACGTCTTCAATTTCTGCTGCGCGATTTTTCACATTTTCGGCAATGGCCTCTATGGCCTCCTCGGACCCTTCTGGCGCAGCCTCGGTCACTTCTTCCTCAGCAGACTCGGCCGCCGGATCGGCGGCATTATCCTCAACAGATTGCGCCACGGTTTCTGGGGCTGTTTCTGAAACTTGTTGGTCTTCTGGCTTTTGGTTTTCTTCGTC